>MFNO01000030.1 GCA_001782075.1 Candidatus Levybacteria bacterium RIFCSPHIGHO2_01_FULL_38_26 | reverse complement strand
TTTAACCATCAGGAAGGATTTAAATCCGACGGCTATCTTATGGGCAATGGAGTATGTCATTTGGCTTCTCTTATCTATTTGGCGGCAAAAACAGCCGGGCTTGACGCGTACGCTCCAACCAGCCATGACTTTGCGGTAATTCCAGAGATTTCAAAAGAGTTCGGCGTTTCGATTTATAGTTATCCGGGTCATGTAACGGCAAACGCTAGGCAAAATTTGTATATAACAAACAATAAAAAAAATCCGGTTATTTTTGAATTTATTTATGACGGCGAGAATCTCAAATTGTCTGTATACGAAGCAAAGAGTGCGATTCAGACATATCCTCTTGTAATTTCCGAAGCTTTGCTGCTAAGATAAATTTAGATGCTAAAAGATCAGTTTATTGGGAGAAATCCTTCTCATTTTCAAGTAAATCCAGTGGTCAAGGCATTTATCATCTCAGAAACGCTTCTTTGGTCCGCCTATAATTTTATTGTTCCCATTTTTGCTATATTTGTTGTAGATAACGTGCAAGGGGGTAATGTGCAAATTGCGGCTTCTGCTTTTAGTTTTTTTCTTATATCAAGAGTTTTTGCGGAGCTTGTTATTTGTCGTTATTTATCAAAAATCCCGGAAGCCAAAAGAATTTTATTTGTCATAATGGGAATGGTCATAATGAGCCTTTCGTATTTGGGTTTCGCTTTTTCCAACACTGTTTTTCCTCTTTTTGTTTTTTACGGTATGGCTGGAGTTGGCTTGGGGATCGGTTCTCCTGCAAAACACGCGCTTTTTTCAACTCACTTGGATAAAGATAAAGAGCCTACTGAATGGGGTGTTTATGACGCGACCCATTTTTTCAGTATGGCACTTGCTGGAGTTGTTGGGGGTTTTATAGCCAGTCAGTATGGTTTTCAAATATTGTTTTTCCTGGCAAGCGCTGTTAATCTATTGGGTACTATTCCCTATCTTCTCTACATAAGGTCATAAATTTTAACTTATCCTTAAGACGATTTAGCGTAGATCAAGGGTTTCTCCTTTATAGACTAATTTTTTTGGCTTGATAATAACTTGTCTTTCTCCTTTTTCGATAAATCCAGCATTGACACTTTGAAATTTATGTTTTGTGATAATTTTTTGCGTCCTAGTAACCTCTTTTTCTGGAAGAAAAATCGCGTAGTCCATTCCCATATTGTATGTCTGGTACATTTCATAGTCGTTTAGATTTGCGTGTTTTTGGATAAAAAGGAATACCTGGTGCGGATTAAACATTTTTTCGATTACATATGTAAAATTCGGTCTTGCTCTCATGATTTTTCTAAATCCATGACCGGTAATATTGGAGATATAATGAATATCAACATTGTCCTTTAATAAATCCTGAACTAACTTCGCATAAATATTTGTTTTTGTAAGTAGTGTCTCTCCATACATTTTTCCGTTTGGAAGCTTTTCCGAGTAACCTTTTGGAAGATTTTTCGCAATTGCTCTTGCCAGAGATATGCCATTTGCATTAACGCCATTGCTTTTTAAAAGCAATATTCTGTCCCTTTCTTTTAGCTTTTTATCGGTAATCAGATTTTTCTTCGTGGTTATTATTCCAACAGCCGATCCACCGAATTCAGCCACTCCCTTTACGACAATTTGTTTCATCGTTGCTGTTTCTCCCCCGCCCCAGGAGGCACCGGCAATATCGCATGCATTTTTCCAGCCCATGATCAAATCCTTCATGCGTTTTTGATCGGAAAGCCACTTATTATCTTCAATTGCCCAGTATGCATGGATAACAAGAGGTTTTGCTCCCACTGTTGAAAGATCGTTTATGATTGCCGCAACTGTATCATGGGCGACTACATCGTAGTAAGTTTTTCCTGTTGTTTTATACATTGCGTCAGCAATGAGATTTTTGGTCCCTAGTCCTTCGATAACTGAAGCCAACATAAAGTCTTGCTTGCCCTGAGCTTGTCGAATGGGAGACCAGACATATGCCGATTCGCCCCGAGAATCTGAAATTTCCTCAAAACCGTGTTTTTTTAGATTTTTTGCTGTGTTAGAAGCTGCTTTTTGGAAAAGTTTTTTAACAGGATCTTTTGTATCATAATTATCCCCAACCTGAGAATATGTAATTGTATTCTTGCTCATAAATTGTCTAAAATAAAATCAATCCTTTTTTCTACAGACATTTTTGGAATTCTCAAAACTTCAATTCCAAGATCTGTATAACTTTTCTCAAGAAGAGAATCAATAATCATTGCCTCTTCTTGACTTTCGGTTCTAGCGTAGTCCAATTCGTACTTAATAAGCTCTAATAAAAAAACTTTTTTATAATAACATTTTTTCAGCGCATTTTTCAGAGACTTATTATTTTCAAAACCTAGTATTTTCATATAAGCATTACTATCAGGAATTCCCCTTTCCATAAAAAGTAATTTTTTTGGATCAAGTTTTTTTTCGAAATCAGCTTTTAATTTTAAAATTTTTTTTTGAAACTTTAGTTCATCAGCTCTTATTTCTTTAAGAGTTTTGCCTTTTTTCATTTCTTGGTCAATATAAATACGAGCCCATTCATAGAAAACTTTATAACCTTTATTTTCTAAAGATTTTAATGTAGTAGTTTTTCCAGAACTCGGCGCTCCAGTAATCACGTACCAGTTTGTCTTTATATTTTTTTGCATAATTACCCCAGTTTTGCGGTTGCTGCTCCGCGAACACGGCGCCTGAACTCTCCGTGAACTTGTCTTAGCTCCCTTTGGTTTGCGGGATTATCCCATTTAACGATATGATAATAATGGCTTGGCTCCTCGTGTATAGGCGATCCCTCTTTGCCACCAACCATAAATGATTGATTTGATTCATCAATTCTACTTTTTACTGCCTCAAATCCACCGGCTTGCCATGCGTCAAGAATTGGACGAACATTTCTCATATCTTCTGTTGCCACAGCGACGCGAGCATTACGAAGCGCGTAAGCGTTTCCGTTTATCGCAATCGGTAGGCCTCCTTCATCTTTCAAACGTTTGTGAATAGCATCATCAGTTATGCTGTCTCCAACGTATGGGATATCAGAAAGGCTTAGTCCTAATTCCCGCGCAAAATTTTGCGCTGCGTCAATTTTTCTCTTTCCTCCAATAACAGTTACTGCTTCCAGCGTTTGGTATCCTAAATTTTTTAGCTCATCCCAGTAGAAATGATCAAGACTTTCTCTTAAAGGAGTAAATTTAGGATTTTTCCCCAAAACCTCAACCACGGATTTGCCTTGATCAACTTCCCGCATGGCTTCATTGGCTAAAGGTGTAGATGCAAGAATATTTTTTTCTGCGGCAAGAACTCTAGCGTAAAAATCTTTTGATCCAAAACTTTCTTTGAGAGCTTTTAAGTCAAGTTTTGTGCAGGCGATATCTTGGATAGGAATTCCCAAATGTTCACCTACCAGCTCCCACATTTGGCTATATGCGGTTGAAATAATTCTAATATTCCACTCGTCTTTTTTTAGTTCTGAGACATATTCTTCAACGCCAAAGCATAACTTCGCGTCTTTTGCTTCGTTTGCAATATCTTTATCTTTAACGCCATGAGCTAGAAAATGCGGGACCACAAGCGCCAGAGTGTCTCCTGCTTGGTAACCCTCAGTTCCAATTTCAGCAAGATAATCATCATAAAAACTTAATACTGGAAAAAGTCCCGGAACAACTTTTTCAGTCACATCTGCTGCGAGATCTTTAAATACAATAGGACCCTCTCCATCTGTAAACAATACTTTTGGCTTCATTTAAAACACCTCCTTTCTCGCAAAATTTTGTCCTTCAAGCTGACGGCTAACTATTGTGTCAATCCGAGACGTTAAATCGTAACCTTCACGAAGAATAATTCCATTTCTATCAACGGGAGTTCCCCCCTCGAGCCTAAGTGATTCTTTTGTGAAAGCCTTTGTTGTTTGGACAATGAGCGGCGTTTCTCGGGTAAACCCTCTATTTCTTATTTCCTTAAAAAGGGGATGGTTTGCTTTTTCTTTCTCTATCAAGCCCTGTCTAATTACCTCTTCGAGTTTGCGTGGATCTCTTGGTAGACGATTCCACAGCGGGGTTAGGAAAGAATCTCTGATCGGAAAGCGGCAATAAGCAATGGCAGGGCCGCGATCCAATTCAGGAGTTACTTTATGCATCATAACGCCAGTTTCTTGCGACTTATCTTGAATTAATTGCCAGATAACTTTATACCATTCACCTTTTGGCCCCCAGGGGAGTGCCGGATGAAGATTGATTCCATTTCTTTCATCACACATATTATCTCCCCAAATGTACATGTCGCCCAGTAGTAAATCAACGTCTGTTCGGGGAAGTCTTTTTAAAACCTCTTCTCCAAACTGATTTCGCCATTCTTGCATCAGAGAGGTACTCCCAGATTTTTCTTCTTGCCTTGCTTTTCTTCTCATATCAGGTTTGAACCTGGGTGCTGAAAATGTCATAAGACGTGTGTCTTGTCTATTTAATGTATCTAAAATCTTGTCTGTTGCTGGATCGTCTCCTTGTTCCCGATTTGAAAAAATAAAGGAGATTTCTGTATTGGGAATTTCTCCACTCTTTACAGCACCTTGAACAGAATTTACAAGATCTAAAGCAGCAGGTTCGATAAAAGTAGAAAAAATTCCAATTTTCATAGAACTTCTTTTATATAACTTATCATACTTTTAAAGATTGATAACCCTTGTGGTCTATCAATTTTTTGCCTTCTCCAATTAGGATAGTGTTCTTTGAAAATAAATCTTTCGGGGTGGGGCATAAGGCCTATAATTCGGCCTGTCGGGTCGCAGATTCCCGCGATTGCATTAAGGGATCCATTAGGATTTTCCGGGTAATTCTTTGTAGGCTTACCTTTTTTATCAATATAGCGGAAAACGACGAGACCGGATTGTTCGATTGTTTTTAAAGTTTTATTGTTGGCAAAAAATTTTCCCTCGCCGTGGGCGACCTGATAAGAGATTATTTGATCTTCCAAATCTTTTAAGAAAACACAAGAATTATTTTTATCTATTCTGAGATTTATCCATCGGCATTCAAAATGACCAGAATCGTTGTCGGTCAGGGTTGCCTGCATTTTTCCAATTGTACCAAAAGGCAATAGTCCTGTTCTGACTAAAACTTGAAAACCGTTGCAAATGCCTATTGTAAGAGTATCTTTTCTTTTTATAAATTTTTTTAGCTCTTCTGAGAAAAATGAAGTTAGCTCTCCTGCCAATATTTTTCCGGACGCGATATCGTCTCCGTATGCAAATCCTCCCGGGATCGCAAGAATATTATAATTTTTAAAATTTTCTTTTTTGCTTCTTAGATCGTTGATATGAATAATTTTTGGGATTCCTCCCGCAATTTTGAATGCAAATGCGAGTTCTTCATCGCAGTTTGTCCCGTCAGCTTTTAGAACCAATATTCTTGGTTTCATATATCGTTTAATTAAAAATTTCTTTCATGGGTTTTTGCCAGACTTTTTTTAGAATTTCAAGATTTTCTCTAAAAAGCGTTTCATTTTTCTTTTTAACAGTTATATTTTTCTCTTTTTTTGTTTTTCCCAGAATAAAATATGGAATGTCTTTGAAGATTTTTTTAGCAATTTTCTCGTTTTGGACTTCAACTATGAAGCAACCTGCTGTTTCGTTAAACAAAATATAATCTGCTCGATTTCCCATCAATCGTCCGAGGTAAATTTCAGCTCCAAAATTTCCGCCTACACACATTTCAAAAACTGCAGTAATTAACCCTCCTTCGCTAACATCATGGCAGGATAAAATTTTTCCAGTTTGAATTCCTCTGTAGATAGTGTTTAATGTTTTTGGTAAAAGTTTTAAATCTACGTGGGGGATATTGTTAAATTGTTCAGTTGCCATATTCCGATTGAGGACTTCAAAATAAGCTGATCCTGCCATTCCTTTTATGTCAAGTTTTCCAACAAGACAGATTACGGAATTCTGTTTTTTGAAATCCGAGGAAATAGTTTTTGTGACATCAGGGATTTTTCCAAAAACAGAGATACAAAGGACAGGGGGAATTTTTATTGTTAATTCATTTTTTCCTTTGTATGTTGAGGATAGACTATCTTTGCCGGAAATTACCGGAATTTTTAAGAGTTTCATAAAATCTACAACTGCGTCAACTGACTGGTCTAACGACCATAGTGATTCTTCGTCAGGAAACGGCCAAATATAATTGTTTATTAACGATGCGTTTCTATAATCTCCCCCAACTGCCGTGAAATTTGAAATAGCTTCGGTTGCCGCCCAGATACTTCCCCAGTATGGATCGATTCTATTTAAGATTGGGTTGAGTCCATGAGATACTACCATTCCATAAGGCTTGTCCAGTAGCGGCCTGATTACTGCCGCATCGTTTGGTCCGTCCATCTCTTCTCCGCTAAAAGGGCTAAGCACGTTTGTTCCCTGGACAGTATGATCATATAATCTGACTATTGGTTCTTTTGAACAAACATTTCCGTGGGATAAAATTTTTTTTATGATATTTACCCACTGTTTTTGAGCCTTAGATACTATTAAGGAATTATTTTTTTTTGCAATTCTTCGGGTAACGATAACTTTGGAGTGGTTGGCAATCATTTTTCTTTGAGGAAGGCCATGATGTAGAAATTTCATGTCAAGATCTGCCACAAGTTTTTTACTGTAATAAACTTTTAACTTCTTACTTCCGTCAAATTTGCCAAGAACAGAAATCTCAACATTATATTTTTTACAGATTTTTTTAAACTCTTGAATCCTATTTTTTGGAATCGCCAAAATCATTCTTTCCTGGGATTCAGAAAGCCAGATCTCCCAGGGACTTAGGCCTTGGTATTTTAATAAAGCATTTTTTAACTCCACAGTTACTCCGGTTTTTTCTCCCATCTCTCCAATTGCAGAGGAGAGTCCACCTCCTCCGCAGTCTTGAATTGCGCTTATTAAGTTTCTGTCTCTTGCCTCTAGAATTGCGTCAAATGTTCTTTTTTCTTCTATCGCGTTGCCAATTTGTACTGCTTGGCTGTTTACAGAATTGGTTCTCTCTGTCATAACTCCTGAAGAAAAAGTCGCGCCATGAATGCCGTCCCTTCCAATTCTTCCTCCGATGCTAACAATGAAATCACCCTTCATTGGCTTTCCTTTTTTCGCGTATCTTTTTGGCAATATCCCATACGCTCCGACGAGTACTGTTGGTTTTGCGCGAAAGTCATCGTGGAAATGAAATGACCCGTTATTAGTTGGGATTCCCATACGGTTTCCGTAATCTTTTACGCCTCTGACAACTTGTTTTAAAATATATTTAGGATGGAGACACCCGGATGGGAGTTTTGAGGAGGGTAAATTAGGGTTTGCCAGACAAAATATATCAGTTGAGATAAGCGTTTTTCCTCCACGACCGGTCCCTACAATATCTCGAAATACGCCTCCTGATCCGGTCATAGCTCCGCCATACGGCTCTATTGCAGATGGACTATTGTGAGTCTCTCCTTTTGCCGAAATTGCGAAGCCTTCATAAAAATCCATTACTCCTGAATTGTCCTCAAATGCTGAGACGATATTTTTGTTGTGTTTTAGCGCTTCTTTCTTTACTCTTTCTATAAGCGGAGTTTTCTCTTTTCCGTCAACAAATATTTTTGCTTTAAAAGTTTTATGTCCGGAGTGTTCGCTCCACGTTTGGGCAATAGTTTCAAGCTCGCAGTCGGTCGGATCTCTTTTTATTTTTTTAAAATAATTTTGAACTATTTTCATCTCATCTAGGTTAAGAAAAAGTTTATCTTTAGATAAAGAAAGTAACTCCTCGTCGGTCATTTTTCTTATGGGAACTATGGCAGTTGATCCGACATTCCCTCTAATAAGCAGTGTTTTTGGTTCTTTTTTAACAATATATTCGACTGTTTCGTTGAAAAGGTTTAATTTTCGGACCCTTTCGTGTATTTCGTCTTCTGAAATTTTTTCAAAAAAATAATATTCCCAGCTTGAGTCAGCCGCCAATAACTCGATTCCCATATCTTTGGCAGATTTAATAATTGAAGCGGCTTCAGGGTTCATCACGCCTGGTCTATATGCGATTTCGACTTTTTGCGAAGTGTTCTTAATTAGAGGTCTATTTAATGAATAGACTTGATTTATCGGTTCACAAAATAACTTTTGAGCAAGAATTTCAGCATCTTTTTTTTTAATTCCTTCAAGACGATATACGCGTGCCGAGCGGATTTTGTAGCTGTCTTTTTTTTCTGAGAGATATGATACTCGAACTGTTTGAATCATAAGGAAACAAATTTTTCGCCAGTGATCATTTCATAAATGCTTATATATCTTTTAGTAACTTTGTAAATAAAACTTTTGGGCATTTTGGGAGGCTTACCGTCTCCGGCATAGCCTCTTTTTTTAAACCAGATTCTCAAAAACTCCTTGTCAAAATTTTCCGGCTCCAAACCTTTTTCGAACCTTTCCTTATATGTTTTTTCAATCCAAAACCTTGAAGAGTCCGGAGTGTGAATTTCGTCAATCAAAATAAGCCTATTATTTTTGTCGAGGCCAAACTCATACTTTGTGTCAACAAGTATAATACGGGCTCTTTTACATATTTTTGTTCCCCTTTGAAAAAGTTTAAGGGCTGTTTTTTCCATTTGACTATAAAGCTTTGATGACACAATCTTTTTCTCCAAAATTTCCTTTCTTGTCAAGCGAGCGTCGTGTCCTTTTGTTGCCTTTGTAGTGGGAGTAATAATCGGTCTTGGAAGCTTTTGGTTTTTTTTCAAACCAGTCTTGAATCTTAGTCCATAAATTACCCTTTCTCCTTTTGCGTATGATCCCCAAATAGACGTTCCGGTCACGCCTGTCATATAACCTCTCACAACCATTTCTATTGGAATTAGCTTGCAGTTTTTTACAATTATAATATTTGGATGCGGGACTGAAATTAAATGGTTGGAAATTATGTCTTTTGTTTGCTCAAACCAAAAAACAGAAAGTTGACTTAGAACTTGCCCTTTGTTTGGGATATACCCAAGAACCTTATCAAAAGCAGAAATTCTATCTGTTGAAATAATAATTCTTGTGTCATCTTTAATATAAAAATCGCGAGTTTTACCACCGAACTTTTTTCCAAAACCTCTAAAATTAATTGTCTTAATGATTTTCATCAGTTAAATATTTTTTAAATCCTGATTTTTCAAGAGTTTTCGCTTTTTGAGTAACTTCTTTTTTAAGTTTATTTTTGTATCTCTGAATTTTATTTAGGATTTTTTTATGATTTGACCCGACTATACTTGCCGCCAAAATGCCTGCGTTTTTAGCGCCATTTATTGCAACTGTTCCAACAGGAATTCCAGGAGGCATTTGAACTATTGAAAGAAGAGAGTCCAATCCATTTAGGTTTTTTGTTTTAATTGGGACTCCAATAACCGGTAAGGAAGTTAAAGACGCCACCATGCCTGGTAAATGAGCAGATCCTCCTGCACCGGCAATAATGACTTTTATTCCCCGCTCATGCGCTTTTTTGGCATAGTCGTACATTCTCTTAGGCGTTCTGTGAGCTGACATAATAGTTAATTCATATGGGATTTTAAAATCATCCAAGACTTTTGCGGCACCGCTCATTATCGGAAGATCAGAATCTGATCCCATGATGATAGCGATTAGGAGTTTTTGCATAAAATTATATCTCCAAAAATTTACGGGCTTTGTTAGCCTTGTCCAGACACTCTTTTATCTTGCTTCCAGTGACAGTTAGGTGTCCCATTTTTCGCGCACTCCTTGCTTCTTTCTTGCCGTATACGTGAAAAGAAATGCCCGGTATTGCCAATGCTCTCTCAATGCCTTTAGGAAATCCTTCTCCGTTTTTAGTTGCTAATATGTTTTTCATAACAGCCGTTTTTACCAGCATATCAGTATTGCCAAGCGGAAGGTCAGATATGGCGCGAATGTGTTGCTCAAACTGCGAGGTAAAACATGCTTCAATAGTATAATGTCCCGAATTATGGACTCGTGGAGCTATTTCGTTAATAATAACACTGTTATCTTTTTTTAAAAACATTTCTATGCCAAAAACTCCTGCTCCATTTAAGTATTTCATTACTTTTTCTGCAAGTCTTTGTGCGTCGCGTTTGACCTTTTTAGATATCTGAGCCGGTGCAATAACAGTATCGCAAATATTATCTTTATGGATAGTTTCAACGACAGGAAATGCGGCAATTTCTCCTTTTGGGTTTCGTGCAACCATAACAGCAAGTTCTTTAACAAAGGGCACATACTGTTCGATATATAGTATTCTGCCTTTTAATTTCTCTAGGCCTCTTTGAATATCTTTGTCTGTTTTTATGAGCGTATTACCACGACCATCATACGCATCTGTACGCGCTTTTAAAATCATAGGATAACCAAACAATTTACCTGCATGAATAATATCTTCAATTGAGAAAACTTCCATAAATTTAGCTGTTGGAAGAGAATGTTGTTTCAAAAACTCTTTTTGTCTTAATTTGTCTCGAATAACTCCAAGTGTTTGCGGGCTGGGATGAACTATTTTTCCTTTGGATATAAGACCATTTAGCACCTTATCGTTAGCAAGCTCTATTTCAAATGTAATAACGTCTGAAATATCTGCAAGTTTTTTTATAGCCTTTTCATCTTTGTAACCAGCAACTATTTGAAAATCCGCTACCTGCCCGGCAGGGCTATTGGGAGTAGGATCAATTATGGTAACATAAAAGCCTATCTTTTTTGCAGCAATAGTGAGCATTTTACCCAGTTGTCCTCCTCCGACAATACCAATTCGCAATGGATAATTCATTTTTTTATCTGAGAGATTGCTCTTTCTGTTAATTTAACTGCAAGACCGGTATATTTGTTGGGTGTAAGATTTTTGAGTACTATTTTGTATTTTTTCTCAACTGGCAAACTACCAACCCAAACTTTCCATGCGTCTTTTTTGATATGATTTCCCCTACTAATAGAGGCAATTAAAGAATATGGGTCAGAAACACCAGCTTTTCGAAGAATTGTCTGCACAGCTTCTGTTAAGATAACCCAATCTTTTTGCAATTCAGCATCTATTTTATCTTCATTTGGTATTATTCTTTTTAATCCATTAAGGGTACTTTTGTATCCAATTAAGCAGAATCCCAACGCTGTCCCAATATTTCTAATAACTGTGCTGTCTGAAAGATCCCGTTGAAGTCGAGAAACGATAAGCTTGGAGGACATAAAGCCAAGAATTGCATTTGCCATCCCTAAATTTCCTTCGCTGTTTTCAAAATCAATCGGGTTTACTTTTTGAGGCATAGTGGAGGATCCTACTTCGCCTTTTTTTACCTCCTGAATAAACCAATTATCGCTTATATATCGCCAGATGTCCTGATCAAGATCAACGATAATACTATTGATTCTTTGATATGTCTGAAAACATTCGCTTGTGTCATCATACGCATTAATTTGTGTTGTACTAAGGTTTGGGATAAACCCGAAAGATGAGACAAAATTTTTTGAAAAATTAATCCAGTTAACATTAGGGTAGGCAAAATGTAAAGCATTAAAATTTCCAACAGCTCCATTTAGTTTTCCGGTAAATTTTTGTTTTTTTAGTTTTTGGAGCTGGGTATGTAGTCGTATAGCAAAAACAGAAAATTCCTTCCCAAGAGTAGTTGGTAAAGCAGGCTGTCCATGTGTACGTGAAATCATGGCTGTTGCTTTATATCTGTTTGCTTTTTTAACAAGTTCTTCCACAATTTGTTCAATAGTTGGAAGACACACAGAATAAGTTGCTCGTTGAAGAAGCAAGCGATATGAAAGATTATTGATGTCCTCTGATGTTAGGCCAAAATGAATCATTTCAACTAGGTCATTTAGGCTTGTGTCTTTTAGTAGTTCGCGAAAAGCTCTTTCAACGGCTTTGACATCATGCCTTGTTGTTTTTTCAATCTCTTTTACTCTTTCTATCTGTTTTGTGGTCATATTCTGACCTAGATTTATTAATAACTTTTTCTCCCTGTTTGTAATGCTTCTTACTATGCGAGATTCGGACAATGCAATTAGATATTTTGCTTCGACTTCAATTCTTGTGTTTATCAGCGCCATTTCTGATACAAAAGGAGCTAATTCTTGAATTGTTTTACGGTATCGTCCATCAAGGGGAGAAATTGCGGTTAATTCTGTAGCCTCTGAAAATACTAGCGGTTTTATTGCCATCTTTAAAGTTATTAAGACTATTCAATAACAGGCAGGTTGGATAGTTCTTGTTTGCGAACCTCTTTATATAATTTGTTTTTGACAAGGCTGGGTTTTCCTTCATGCTCGATGACATAATATGCAAATCCTCGCATTTGTTTGACCATTTCGTAATCAGCATGGCCTGGGAGGCTTGCTGGATTTACTTCATCAAAGTTTACAGGGCTGTCATCGGATGTCACGAGAAAATCCGCTCCTGTATTGACTACCAAGTGTCCGGAAGCCGCGGGAATAAAAAGCTCATCACCGGTTTTAACAGGGATTGCTTTGAATTCTTCTACGATTTCTGGAATCATATTTCCTTTGTCATCAACTGCCAGTTTTTGCAAAAGAGCAATTCCCTCTCCTGATATAAATTTGTATGTCTCATCCAGATTTCCTATATGATAATGCCCATAGGTTTTTATATACTCTCCACCAATAGTTCCCGGTTCCCAAACAGTGATGTTGTTTCCTCTTCCGTCTTTCATGTCGCCTCTTATCATGTAGTAATGGACAGATGGGCCAGGAGACTGAGGATTCATAAGCACTTCCTGCATTTTCTCGTGTGATCTTGATGCAAAGTGCTTGGGGACATTTTTGAAATCTACAAACATGTTGCTATTTTTGCACAACGGGGGGGTTTAGTCAACTTGCAATTTTATGCTAAAATATTTATTTGTGGCCCATTTCGCCAAGGCTTCGAGGGGCCATGCCGCCGAAGCACAAGTTAAAAATGAGAAAAAATATCATGAATAACAAAACGATTCAAAATCTGATGAGAGGCAGATAAAATAGCGAAGGAGCATGAGCAAGCAGAAGTTGTTGAATATAATATTATTTATTGTAGCTCTTTTTGGTTTGGCATATATTGTATCCGAGCAAAAGTTTTTTAGAAAAGACATTGTTCTATCTTCTCCAGTCCCCGACTTTCTGACATTTTTCAAAAATGACCAAGTTACTACGCTATCAATATGGGTGCCTATAAAAAATTACGCGGAAGCTGCGAGTGGAGATTTGGAAAAGCCTGAAATTTCGGCAAAGTCAGCACTCATTTATGACCTTACGACCAATAGAATTCTTTTTGAAAAAAATCCGTCTGAGAAAATGGCTATGGCTTCTCTTACAAAAATTATGACGTCAGTTGTTGCCCTTGAAAGCTACGGGGAAGAGGATATTTTCCGTGTGTCACAAGAAGATTTGGTTGGTGAAAACAGCATGGGATTGGCGGAAAGCGAAGAATTAAATCTAAAAGAACTTCTTTATGGATTGGTACTTTTGTCCGGAAACGATGCCGCGGAAACTATTGCTCGAAAGTTTTCGGGGGGAAGAGATAGTTTTATTGTGGCAATGAACAATAAAGCAAAGTCACTCGGAGCTCTGAGCACAAATTTTACAAACCCAAGTGGTTTGGAAGGCGATGGCGAGCAATATTCAACAGCTTATGATCTCCTGATTATGACAAAATATGCAATGAATTTTGATCTGTTTAGGCAAATTGTGTCAACTGTTGAATTCTACATTGCGCCAACAGGATTTCATAAAGAATATTTGCTTTATAATGAAACAAATCTTCTTACAAGTTATCCGGGAGTTAAAGGAGTAAAAACCGGCTATACGTCGGAGGCTGGTTTTTGTCTGGTAAGCTATTTGGATTACGAAGGGCATGAAATAATCGGTATAATTTTGGGCAGCAACAATAGGAGAGAGGAAATGAAAGAAATTTTAGACTATTCATTAAAAACACAAGGTATCATTCCCCCGCCGCATGAGTAAAAATATAGAAGTTTAGTCCTTAGCTTTTTTAAAATATTTAACCGCTCCGTTGATATTGTCTGTTACTATATCTTCAACTCCGGCTTGTTTGAAATATTCAAATCCGGAGTCGTTATTTATTACCCCGGCCATAACCTTGAGGCCTCTTTTCTCATAAAAATTTTTAAGTCGTATCAAACGTTTTTTGGACAGAGATTTTCTAAAAAGCCATTGGCTCCCATGCCACTGGTCAATCCAACCAAGAAACAAACCATAGCTTTTTTTAGGCCTTCTTACATAAGAGTAAAAAGGATTGGTTACAATGGGAAGAACCTTAAGTTTTGGATATTTTTCCTGGGCGGCAAGAGCGTTTTTGATAAAAATAGAAAATCCCATGATATGCACGTAATCCCAGAGATTCCTGTCTTTTATTTCCGTGGCTATTTCTTCGACAAGAATTGCAGATTTGGTTTTGACTTCCAAAAAAAACGGTATTTTTTTCTGATTTATATAGTCAAAAAGATCAGCGATAGTTAGAAGGTCATGGGTTTTAGCATGGGAGACAAGGGTGTTTAGGGACGTTTTGGATATTTTGAATTCATTGTCATTTATTATCAACTTATTTTCATGACAAACTATAGCCTGATGGTCTTGAGTTAATCGAAGGTCGCATTCTACCCCCTCTGCCCCCGCTCTTAGAGCTACCTCAAAAGCAGGAATAGTGTTTTCTTTTAGCCCATTATAATGTCCGCGATGTGAGATAATCATTTTTATTCTTGTTTTAGATCTCCATATAGTATATCGTATTGTTTAACCAACTGGTAATCGTCAAGTCCTGCTGCTATTTCCTCAAATTTTTGTGGATTTATTGATTGTAATGTTTGTCTGGTATTCTCGAAGAAACTTTTAGCTCTAGTCTCATCAGCGGGTTTTCCTGAGTACCTGCTGATGAAATTAGATTGTCTCAAAAGATTAGATCTGTCAATCAAATACTCGAGTTCCAAAGCGTCTTCTAGCTTAGAGGTTGGGGAAAAACCAACAAACAGCCGTGGTAGTACTTCTCTCATCCGTATTCGAAATCTGGGACTTTCATTCATTAGTCTTTCAAAATCAGGATGAGTTTTTATTTCTTCAAAGACCATTTTTTGCAGCTCATCGTCTCTAAATATAATCGAGGGAGCGTGGTGATTAGAAAGTTGTTTTTCTTCCAAGTATTTCTTAAAGATTGGACGGAAGTTGAATTCAGGGTTATTTTGGTAAATTTTGTTGAGGGTTTCAATCTCTGAGATATCAGCATCAGAAGCTAGTTCTTGATACTCTTGTTCGATAGCAGCTGGAAGTGGTTCTGGTATTTCGTTTGGTACCCCTTGTTGTTTCATTAGCTCCACTGCTCTTGTTGTGAAAAACTGCCTTTCCCTTTTTTGTTTTTTGAGTCTCTCAACTTCTGCGATAAAAGATCGACCTAGATTTATTGTTTGATACTCGTCAAGACTTGAAAGATCGATCTTATCTGCAAAATTTTCAAGTGCAATTTTTTTGCAATATGCCTTTTGCTGTTCTGTAAGTGATTCAACTGGCGGAATATCTACATGGATTTGATCTGCTCCTTCAATTTTTAGCGCATAATATGACAAAAGGTGTTTTACTTGCCCTTCTCTATCTGGAGAGTTTTCTTTAATTTCTTGTCCTACCGCATGAACCACTGGTTCCATTCTTGTGAGGGTATGATCCAAACCTTCAATTTGTTTTGTATCCAAGTTTTGCTTAGCCCATGTCACATCGGCAATAGTTGCGTTTGCCCTGCCTTCCTTAGACACAGTGATAAATGTATTCCATGCATGTCCTGTTTTGTAAATTTCCGTGACATTTCTTCTTTGCCTTCGCGGAGCAAACTCATCTGTGCCTCCTTCATATAGGCAGTATGTGTTGCGAAGTTGACTGAATCTTGTTTGGTTAGCTTTCATTGCTTCAAAGACTGCTTTTACAGAACTAGCAAAATTCCTACACACTCCGTTCCCTTCCCACTCTGGATCGTCTTTTCTTTGGAGTCCCTCTTTAAGCAGATCAAGTGCAGTGTTTTGATCCGCTTTTGTTTCCTGTCTTGATGTCAAGTCGGAGTGCTCTTGGCGAGTATCGCTCCATTTATATTTTGTTAGATCTATTACTATGCGAGTAGCCAGTTCTGCCGACTGTTTTGGGGTGAGAGCGTCCAAGTGTCTAATTCTTAGTTGATTTGCAATTTCCGCTCCATCTCCTTTTAGGTAAGAAGAGACGAAAGAAAACAACTTTCCCTCCCATCCTGGCTCTTTGATTGTTTCCTGATATGTTTTTGCGCTTGGGTCACTGCCATCCAGTCTTCCTCTATCCATTAGATACTTTCGAACAGAAGGCGGGATTTCTAGTGGTTTTTCCGAAGGAGCAACTCTTGGTTTAAAAGCTTCCCATTGAGAAAAAGCAATTCTTTCATTATCCGCTGTTTGAATCTCAAGAATTGGTTTGTCAGTAAGTTGTTCGTCTTGTTCTCTTTGTTGCAAAAAGTACTCTTTTGCCTGATTCCAGGAATCGAAATCTCTATACGTTGTTCCTATATAAAAACCTGTTTTTGAGTCATGGAGTCCTGGGAGTGTCACGCGGAATTTTCCACCTTCTGTTTCATCAATCCCAAAAAAATCACCCACAAAAGATTTATCAAGAGATGTCCTTTCAAGCAAAACTCTGTTGCTTTCTTGTGCATTTGTGACAGCTTGCCCTGCCTCTTCTCTTGTTGAGAAATGCTTTTTCGCAGTTCCTACAAAAGCTTCTCGCTCTTTGTCAAGAAGTCCCGGAATAGTAATATCAAATCCTCCATCAGCCTCGGTGATGCTATAAACACCTCCTTTTGGCTTTGCCAAGTCTGGTTTTGGTATGTTTTTTGGAGCTTCTGGTTTTGGAGCTGGTGGTTGTTCAGGTACCCCTTCCATATACAATTAATTATACCATAGAAAAGCCAAGTGTTTTTTTCAGGACATCACTTTGACAAGCCTAGTGAGATAAGTTAATATATTTTCATGAGTGATTTACTTCCAGAGTCGGACGAAAATTCTTCAAAGGCTGATTTTGTAACTCCCGAGGGTGGAGAAGCAGGAGGTGATCCGGGAAATTTTAATGCGGCAAAACAAGCAGAAGAGTTTATCGGTGGTGCAGGAATAGATGATGCGGAAGGATTTCAAATGAAAGGGTCAAAAGAAGTTTCTCCTGAGCAAAAACATTCTTTAGCAATAAATAGGGTACTTACAAATTCAAGAAGTGCTGTTGGAGAATATTTAAAATTACGAAACAAGAATATGGGTTTAGTCGTGAAAGACATAAGCTTAGCAACAGGAGCATCATTAATTGGCATGGGAGTTTTTCAGTCTATAACTGGACATAATCCTTTGCCCCCCGAGTTCTTCTCTACTATAAATGTATTAAATATTCCAGGCTATAATGAAGTTGGCAAACATATGTCTATTCTTTTAGCAGACCCAAAAGCAAAAATAGCTGTTGGGATAGGTTCTGTTGCTGGAACAATGGCTGGAAAAACTCCTGATGATCAAGCGAGACAACACTATATGAGAGCATACATCAAAGATAAATTAAGTAGATTAAGATTTGGAGGGAGGGATGGAAAATAAAAATTTATCTGAACAAATACGAGAATTATTAAAAACCCTTAATTTTTCTGATAAGTTAACGGAACAGGCAATTGCGGATTTAGAAAAAATAGTAGCGATCAGGTATTATAACAAACTCGTTTCAATTCTTCCTGATGATGTGGTTTCCGTTATTCCCAATGATCAAAAAAATTATGAGGAAGTAATTCATCAGGCGGAAAAACATATAGCACAGGACATTTTAGAAAAAACGCTTCTTCAAATCGTTCGGGAAGTAATAACGGAATATTTTGAGGCTGTTACGGAATAAGTATTGTGTATTCATCCGGCATTTCTTTAAAAACGGCAATAAAATCTTGTAAGGAATAGGGTGTAAAGCTAATTCACCCTCCAAGTGACCTTTTAACTTTAAGACTTCTTCAAAAGCAGGAATGGTATTTTCCGGAGTTCCGTTATAATGCCCGCGATGAGAGATAATCATTTCATTTAGGTTCGAACATAAGGATACTGTCGGGGACAGAGGACTTGAACCTCCGACCTCGCGGTCCCAAACCGCGCGCTCTAGCCAACTGAGCTAGTCCCCGAGTGCCGAGGGAGGGAGTCGAACCCACACGTTCATAAAGAACACGGGATCTTAAGTCCCGGGCGTCTACCATTCCGCCACCTCGGCAAGCAACCTCTATATTTTAGCTCAAATTCCGAGGTCTATCAAGAGCAGCGGATTTTTTGAGAACGAAATTCCATTCTGCGGAAAATTTGGCGAGAATGGATTTGGATCGGATTTGCTCACCTGGGGATTATAGGCGTATATTGTTTGTTGTTCTTCGGGAAGATATTATGCAAAATATCATTGTATTTTTTTGGGTTTGGAATATTATGAAGATATACCTGTTCTTTTAGAGCAGGATCATACAACTCCAGAGTCCCGAAATCAAGAATCGTTCCGATAAATGATTGATGCAATGTAATTGTCTCGATAAAGCTGCATGCGTATGTCTGTTTTCTTTTATAAAGAATTCCTTCATGCTTGATAACACCTTTTTTTGTAACCTCCGAGTACCGGGAGTACCATTGAAGAATAACGAAAAATATAATCAAAGCATTGACTATGGAAAAGAGAATCAAAACCAAAGTATATGAAAGGAAGATGTCAATTAATTGAAAAGACGTGGAGAGGAAAGAAATAAACATAGTCGTAAGAAAGAACAAAAACCCGAAAAGGAGTTCTATGCCAAGAATTCTTGTCACAACCAATGCAATGCTTTCTCTGCATGTTATTTTAACCTCGTTGGGCACGGTTTCTTTACTGGTATCCTTCTTCTTTTGTAGATGATTTGAGTTTTGCTTCTATTCGAGCTATAAGCTCCTCTTTTACAAACGGTTTTGTCACATAATCATCAGCGCCTATTTGTAATCCTCGTACAATATCGTCAGTGTTGGATTTTGCTGTCAGCGCGATTATGATTATATTCGGATGCGTGCTTTTGATCTTGGTGCATACTGTTTCTCCTGATACTTTTGGCAGCACGAGATCAAGCACTATGAGGTCAGGCGGGTTGTTTTCTACTGTCTCCAGCGCTTCTGCTCCGTCGGAAGCTTCAATTACGTTATGATTGTTGGCAATTAAGGCCTTTCTCAGAAAACTTCTAAGTTCATCGTTGTCATCAGCAATGAGAATGGTTTTCTTTGCCATAGTACCACCCCCTTGGCAGCTCAATAATACTTGGGTTATTCTAAAAAAGCAAGCGGTTAACTCTAATTGTCAAAACTGGCTATTTAATAAGCTTGTTCCAGTCTTCGGAGAATTTTTCTATTCCGATGTCAGTTAATTCGTGTTTGACGTTATATTCCTGCCAGGGTTTGTTGAGGTCGATTTCTTGATATGGAATTGGTTTTAGTCCTGAGGCTTTATATTCAAAACTTTCATCCGGCATTGGCATTCCTTTTTCTGCCCATTCTTTGATTATCTTAAATGGAGAAGTAATAATATTGCTTCCGAGTTTAATCGCATACAAAAAATGATCCAGAGTTCTGACGCTTGCAGTAAGAACTTCGACGTGTCCGTCTCCTTTTTGATACATGCGAATAATATTTTCAATAAGGTCCATGCCGTTTTCTCCTTTATCGTCAAGTCTTCCGATAAAAGGCGAGACAAATACGTTTTTAAAACCTTTTAAGCTTTTTTGTTTGGAATTATTAGTCGCGGTATATACCGCTGCTGCTTGTTCTTGGGAAAAGCAAAGAGTCATATTTACCCGCATTCCTTCTTTGACAGCTTGATTTGCAGCTTTAAGACCTTCTTTGGTCGCAGGAAATTTGATATGGGCACCTGGAATCCAGGAAAACATTTCTCTTCCCTGCTCCAACATTTCCTCAGAGTTAGTGTTTTTATCAGAATATACTTCTATAGATATTGATCCTTGCGGAATTAGATTTGAAATTTCTTTAACAACCTCTTTGTAAAATCCCAGAATCTCCTCTTTTGTGAATTTATCTCCTTTATCCAAACGGACTTTAGCTGCCGGATTTTTAGAAATAAGAGTAGGATTTGTGGTTTGACCATCAAGAAACCTAAGGAGTTTTATAACTTCTTTTGTCTCCTCCGGATCCCCGCTATCCAGAAATATTTTTGTTTTAAGATTTCGTGGTTTCATGGAAAACTATGCTATTGTAATTATACACCACTTAGGTATAGTAATATCATCGACTTTTTGATAAAATTGTATAAGATTTAGCGGGATTAGTTGATCGGCTCAACATTTGCTTTCCAAGCAAAAAAGAGGGGTTCGACTCCCCTATCCCGCTCACAAGCAAATATGTTCTTGGCCCTGTAGCTCAATGGATAGAGCAGGTCGGTTCTAACGACAAGGTTGGGGGTTCGACTCCCTCCAGGGTCACACACAACATGGTTTAGTCCTTATGTTGGAAGCTATAATTATGGATCCGCAAAAAGGTCCCAAATTAAATACTCCGAACAATGCAAGCCCAATTTCCCCTCTTCCTTTGACATCACTGAAGCCTCCACTAGACTCACATTCGATGATTAAATTCAGAGCTTTAGACAATATTAAACCTCAAGTAGCCAAAAACCCAAAGTCTTCCCCATCTCAACCACATAAGATTAAAAAACCAGGTTTTTGGAGTGGTCTGAAATGGTATGAATATTTCGTCTGCGGCATCCCACTCATTTTAATTTTTATTGGCGGCTTGATTGGGGGAGCTATTGGAGGAGGAGCTTTTGCCATAAATATTAAATTATGGAAATCGAGTAAAAGTAAGGCCTTGAAGATCGCCGGAGTTACCGGTATAACCATCGGGGCTTTTATAATAACTTTGGTATTAGCGATTATTGTCAGACTTCTCTTTGGCATTTAAAACTAGCTTCAAGTAAAAGCTCCTTGGGTTTATTTGTTTATTCTCTTTTGTTTCTCAATTCTCTATATTTTTCAAGCTTAGCAACTAGCGGGTTTATTTCTTTTGGAAATAAATTGATAGCGTGATGTCTAATTTGTGCGCTTTCATGATCTTCTAACATAAGCACAGCAGTTTCTCTAGATTTTATTGATTCTTTAAGATCTTTTTTATAAGCTGTTAATCCCCTGCCGGGAGTAAAATAGTGATTGTCGCTTGATCCGATTGGCGCTCCGAGAAAGCCTTTGTGTTGAAGATAAAATTCACCTGCCTCTTTTATTGCAGTTGTTTTAGGATAACTGTTTACTCCCGCGTTGAATATTTCAAATCCGTCCAGATATATTTCAGGGTCATCATTTTTGATAACATCCAGAATTCTTTGTTGATTTAGAGATCTTATTCTTTTAAAAAACGGATGAACTGCTATTGCAAGGCCGTCTTGCTTGTGGATTTCTTTAATTGTTTGTTCCACCGATTGGTGACTCGGAATATCATATTCGATATAGAGAGCCAATAAATGACCATCAAGTGTAGAAATTTCCGATCCGCTGACTACTTCAAGAGAATATCCATGTCTCTGAGCGTATTCAAAAGCCTCTATTGATGGGGAAACTTTATCATGGTCGGTTATCGCGATTGTATGCAGTAGTTCGCTTGCGACTGTTATCTCAACAATTTGCTCCGGAGCTAAGTAGGCATCTCTGGATTTATTGGTATGAACGTGGGGATCAGCGAGCTTTTGATCTCTTGAATAAGCTCCTAAAATCTCTTTCATTAAGAATTATTTTATCAAATCTGAATAACTTTCTTCCTTGAGAGTATTTGGTACATTGTTTATAATAGATTTGATTATGTTTTATTCAAAGGTAAGTGCGGATAAATACCTTATTCGGCTCTTAAAAGGCGAGGAGATTAATGAGTCTGTTAAAAAATTTTGTGAGAAATTGGATGTTAAGAATGCTGGAATAGTAGGAATTGGGTCGGTCGAAAATCCGAGTCTTGCGCATTATCGAGTGGATACCAAAAAGTACAAAGAGAAAACATTTAAAGGAATATTTGAATTGACGAGTCTTGTTGGTTCTGTTGCTATTTTTGAAGGCAAGCCATTGGTTCATAATCATGTAACTATTTCGGATGAGGATATGAATGTTCTTGGCGGGCATCTGGTCAGCGGAGTGGTATCGGCGACAGTTGAAATTGTCTTAACAGTTTTTGACAGCAGTCACACTAAATCTCATGATGAAGAAATCGGACTGAAGCTTTGGAACTTGCCAGAGAGTCTATAGAACATGATTCCTATTTCAGATTCTATATCAACGCATAGACTTCCAATTTTGAATATTCTGCTTATCGCAGCAAATATTTTTGTTTTTATCCAGCAAATTATCACTCCAAATCCGGACGCGTTTATTTATGAGTATGCATTGGTTCCCGCGAATGTTGACTTTTCAGATTTTCAAACTCTTTTGCCTTTTGTGACATCAATGTTTTTGCACGGAGGACTATTGCATATAGGTTCAAACATGCTGTTTTTGTGGGTTTTTGGTGACAATGTTGAGGCGCATTTCGGCTGGCTTTTCTTTCTGCCTGTTTATTTAACTTCTGGAATTATTGGCGGGCTTGCCCAATATATGTTTATGCCAAATTCCCAGATTCCAATGCTTGGAGCATCCGGAGCAGTCGCAGGTATGCTTGGAGCATATTTTGTACTTTTTCCTCACGCGAAAGTAAAAACTCTTGTTCCTTTTTTTGGGTTTGCATCTATCGTTAGCATCCCCGCGACATTCATGCTTGGGTATTGGTTCGTGCTTCAGTTGATTTCCGGAGCAGTTTCTCTTCCGTTTTCTGGGGAGGCAGGAGGAGTCGCTTTCTTCGCGCATATTGGAGGGTTTTTGGCTGGTTTTTTAATCGCGAGAGCATTTAGACCAAAAACCAGTTGAAATAAACAATGACAGAGCGATTATCTTTTGGTTATCTTCCGTATTCCAGAATAAGTCTGTCAACGTGGGGTTGACAATTTTCTTTTTCCTCCAGAGCTGCATCGCAAACTTCTCTAGATTTTTCCCGCCAATTAGGCACTTCTTGAAACACCATTTCTCCTGCTGCTGCTACTAGACATCTCGATGCAAATTCATTTTCGCCAATATTTTGACAGCCGTCTATAACCTGTTTTGGGTCTTCTAATGCGGCAAGTGTAAAACCCAAAGAATCAAAACATCCTTCTTTAAAAGGCTTCGAATTTGAAGAATGACAGACGGAAATGACTTGATTAAACTCCATATCAAACCTTCCCATCAAAAGCGAAGGTTGATTTCTTCCGCAGGCAAATGAGTATTCATCGCCAAACTCTATTTCTAATTGACTGCATGGATAAAAAGAATCATTTTTATTGAAAAAAGAATCCTTCGCGTTTCTGACAAATTCCATAAACACTCCGTCATAGCAATACTCTTTCCCGATAGAGAGTTTTGCGCAGGAGGTTAGGGATTCATTTAGGTTGGCAGTTGAATAAAAACTTGCGACTCCGTGTCCGATGCCGTGAATACAGCTTGCGGCCGGGCCTGAGACGTAGCCGGTGTTTCGGCTATTCATTTTCAGGCAGGATTTTTCGGCATCACGAAGCAAATCAAGGTTTTTGGCAAAAGCAACGTCCAAAAATCCATGATAGCACCCAAATGCATACTCGCTTGTGCAATTTCCCAAGCCATTAAACCCATTTTTTTCATAAATTAGACCGCCCGCCAGATGCGATAGATCGTGAATATCTCCATCCGCTCCCGCTTCTCCTTTGAAAGTATTTTTTAAATATTGCCACGCCATATCCGCTCCATGGCTTTCTGCAATTACTTTTATTGTATTTTCTTTTTCAGATGAGGTTTGGGCGAAGAAGATATTTTTATCAGGAAGACTTTTTTGACCGATCGATATTGATTCAAAAGTAAATAATTTTTTAATTTGCGTCCAAATATCTTCTAGAAATTTCCCAAATTCATTTATGAAGTTTGACTCTTTTTTCTCAGAAGCTTCCTCCTCTGTCACAGTCAATATTCCTCTTTGATGCGGATGCAGGTGATCGTGAAATCTCCACTCTCCTATTTTCAATCCACCGTCTTGTTTTAGCGTCCATGATTCACCAGGTTTTATTGGTTTTTTTGGGTCAAATTCAGGGTATAAATCATGGTGGGGATGGGTGTTGCTGGCAGGCCAGTGATCTGTCTCATCTTTATTAACAAAAATAATCGTTGAATTTTGGTCAATTGTGACCGATTGGGGGATGAAACCATCTGGTGTTATTTCTATGATTTGGATTTGAGAATGGGCAAAAATATTGTTGGGTAGTAAAAAAGAAAAAAATATAAAAAGAATAATTACTGTCTTTGTCATAATTTATGAGGAATCCAAACCAGAGACGCATTGATTTCTGTAAGGAAGCTCCATTTTATTGCAAGTTTCTTCTTTGGTATTTCTGTCTATGGAATCAGAAATTATTTGTTCGGTTATACGCATATAACATTCGCTTTTTATATTTTGGGGAGTTTCCGAACAAATATATATCGCCTCTTCTCTTCCGCCCACGGAATAAAATGCTGTCGCATTTATTAGGATGCAATCATTCTGCCATTTTTTTCCAACCTGTTGGCAAAGATCAAAGCTTTTTTTGGGATCACCAAGAGTGAGAGGGTGGATTTGTCTGGCAATATTGTCTATACACCAAAATGTATGCTGGTCATTACCGATTCCTTCACAGGTAGAAGTTGATTTGCCAATATCTCCTCCATGAATTTCAATGATCCTTGCTGCTTGGTTGAGCCAGCAGCCTTTTTGGTATTTTTCGGAGAAAAAATTACATGGAAAATATGGATCTTCCGACAGCCATTCTCTTTTTGTCTCTTTGCCAGCTCCCCAGTCATGTACTCCAAAAATATTTTCCATAAAAACACCATTGTGGCATGATGATAAAGCATCTGGAAAACGGTTTTCCTTTTCATAAAGATCGTCACATGTTTCCAGTGCCTTTGGCAGATCATAATCCCACATAGCCAGAATAGCGTGTCCTGCGGCGTGGACGCATTGAAAATACTGAAGGGAAGAGGATTTGCATTGATCGGTCATTTTGGTTACAGCCTCAAATCCTCCATCTGACGCTGCTTCTATAATAGCCCCATGATAGCAAGCGTACAAAAAGTAATCTTTACATTTCAGAATAGAATCAATTCCATATTTGCTGTAAGCGTAAAAACCTATCTGATGAACTACCAGGTGTCCTTCGCCTGTGTGAGGCAATGAAGATTTTTCCAAAATTTCTAGAGCTTCTTCAACGCCCACTCTTTCAGCCAATTTTCTCGCTGCAGTTAAACGTGCAGTTTGATCGTCTCCCAATATATCTTTTAGCTCTGGAATTTCTTGAGGATTATTAGTAGAGGGAAAGTATATCAGCAAGATAGTAATTATTGCAGAGAAGATAAAAAAGGAGAAAATAATTAGTGTAAGTTTGAGCTTATTCACACTCTAATACTATAAACAAGTTAAGCCCTACGATCAAGTATCAGTGTTCAAGTCGAGGCACAAAATAATTGAAGGGAGGGTTTTGACTATGATATACTTAAGCTGTAAATTTTCCGTGGTGGTATTAGCTCAATGGTAGAGCACTAGGTTGTGGACCTAGGGGTTGCCGGTTCGAATCCGGTATGCCACCCAAGTTCACTTGTTTTTTCTCGCGGCGAGGTTAAAGTATAAAAAATATTTTTCCCAAAGTTTGTTTGAAGACTTATATATATTGTCACCAATAAAAAAGTCTACGAGTGCTTCTCTAACTCTGACTATTTCCTTTAAGGAATTCTTATTTTTTTTATCATTAATCGTTAGGTCCAATAATTCTAAGCTCCTATAGAATGAATTTGTACTCATCTTAATATTCTTTTTCCTTTTCCAGTTAATCGTTCTTCCGACTTCAGCTCCAATATTTGCCATTTGTTCGGGGAGTGAAAAGCTATTCCATCTTTCCTCCAAACCCGTATGAAAAATATTAGTCATTTTACTAATTTTGTAACAATAGAAACAATCTTTTTTTGTAGTTCTGTACTATCAATTCCCCTTGTAAAATTATTGAGTCTTGGACGGACATTTATCATAGAGTCGAATTCAATAAAATCTTCGTTTGCTAAGTCGGGGTATAAGTTAATTCCCCAAAGATTATCTTGGTGAGAACCCAGGTCAAGTAATTCCTTTTCTTCATCAGCATGCATTGGGGCGTCAATTATCATAATTTCCTTTTCAATATCAACAACTGCTTTTACCAGACCACCTGAAAAACGTTCAGACAACTTTTTAAGTTCAAGTTTTGAAATAGTTTTATCAACAAGTTTCATAGAATCATTTTATCATAGCAAATGATTGAGTGTAAAACTGTAATTCTTGATGCGCTAAACAGCTATAATAATTCCTGGCATCATTCGGTAGTCTACCCACCAAAATTCATTTTGTTTAGGTATATCCTAAGGTGTCAAGGTAAATTCACCCCTGGGGTGAACACTCTGGGGTGAACGCTTGTCACAAATCAATAATTGTGTCTCCCAGCAATCTGTTAAATTTATCTTTTTCATAATTGATATATTCTTCATTGGTTTCTGGAAATTTGAATGGGATGATATTTCCTACATGGAAAAAAGTATGAGCGCGAAGTGAGGACGGCCTTGTCTCAAGCGGTAAATCTTTGTTTCCAAGTCCTGCCACAATAAGACCCAGTTCTTTTTTTATTTCATTTGTTCTCTGGACAAATTGTCTTTTTGTCGCAGGCGCTTGAAGCATACCTCTTCTTGAAAATCCATTTGGAAGATATTTAGACGTGGCAAATTGGTGCATCCATGCGAAAATGACATATGTATAGTCGGCAGCTTCATTGGCCTCAAGTGGCAGACTGTCTATAACATTTTGGTCTTTTGTAAATACACGATCCGCTCCCTGTTCTGCAGATTTTAAGAACTCAAGGGTATAATCGTGGAGATATTCTCTTGCAAGGTCCGGTTGCCAGATTGTTCCGTTGGAATAAATACCAAGAAGCGAATCAGTCTGGCTTATGATTGTTTTTGGAATTCTTTCAACATCATCGTATTTTGGAATTGCCTGGAATCTTGATTCATGGAAATTGTTGAATTCGAATGATGAAGGACTTTGTCTCTCAGACATAAGTATTTAATTAGATGATTTTATAGTCTCATTTTCTATTTGTCAATAATTTAATTATTTAAAAAAGATTGGTACAATTAGCGTAGATGAATCAAATGGCAGTTCATTGATATAATATCTTCATGTCGACAATACGTTTTAAGACAAAACTTTTCAAAATTAACTCCTGGATCATTCTCAGACTGCCTGAGAGTGCCTCTGTAAAGCTTCCGTCAAGGGGCATGACAATGGTAGCGGGTACTCTCAATGATGTTCCTTTTAAAGCCTTGCTGGAGCCGGATGGAAGGTATGGACCGGGGAAAAGACCGAGTCACTGGTTTGCCCCCGACAAAAAGTTGCTTGATGACGCTAACGCCGCGGCAGGAGACAATGTACAAGTTTCACTTGAGCCTACCAAAGAATGGATAGAGCCGGTAGTACCTGCAGATCTGAAAAAAGCCTTAGCAGCTTCCCCCAAGGCCGAGGCTTTATGGAAAGATATTACTCCACTTGCCCGTTGGGATTGGATCCGGTGGATACGCGCTGTCAAAACTCCCCAAACACGTCAAAAACATATTGAAGTTGCCTTGTCAAAACTTAACAAAGACATGAGACGCCCCTGCTGTTTTAACAGAAATCTATGTTCTGAGCCATATGTATCAAAGAATTGGGTGCTCCTTGCGCCGATTGGTTTGTGATAAAATAAATCTATGCAAAAAATTATTCCTCATTTGTGGTTTGACAAGGAAGCTAAAGAAGCGGCACAGTTTTATGCTTCAGTGTTTGGCAATGGTTCTAAAGTTACAAACGTAACCACGCTGCATGATACGCCCTCGGGCGATGCCGACATTGTGTCGTTTGAAATTTGGGGGTACAAGTTTATGGCTATTTCTGCCGGACCGCTTTTTAAGTTCAATCCCTCAATTTCCTTTACGGTAGCATGCAAAACCAAAGAAGAAATAGACGGACTATGGAACAAATTAAGCCCAGGAGGTCTGCCGTACCCGAATCCGAGCAATGCGGCTGGCTAAAAGACAAATATGGAGTAAGCTGGCAAATAGTTCCCACGGCAATGGGCGAGATGATGAGCAAGGGTTCGAAAGAGCAAATTGCGCGAGTAACACAGGCGTTTCTACCCATGAAGAAATTTGATATTGCGCAGTTACAAAAAGCATACGAAGGTAAGTAATATGAGAAAAATAATCATTTTGGAATTTATAACTCTCGACGGCGTCATTCAGGCACCAGGCGGCCCCGAAGAGGATACTGAAGGCGGCTTCAAATACGGCGGGTGGACAGTTCCATACTTCGATGATTTTCTTGGTAAGGCAATGGCTGAGCAGATGCGCGAACCCTTCGCTTTACTTTTGGGTCGAAAGACATTTGAAATCTTCGCATCGTACTGGCCAGACCATGAAAGTGAATGGTCTGGTATCAATAAAGCAACAAAATATGTTGTCTCAAAAACGCTTGGCAAGCACGAATGGAGCAATTCGGTTTTCATAAAAGGCAATGTTGTGGATGAAATAAAAAAGATCAAACGCCAGCGCGGTCCTAGCTTGCAAGTTTATGGAAGTAGTAACCTCATCCAAACGCTTTTGAAACATGATCTGGTTGATGAATTTTGGCTTAAGGTATTTCCGATAACCTTGGGTAAAGGAAAGCGTTTGTTTGCAGAAGATACAATCCCCGCCGCCTTTAAACTCGAGAAATCCAAAACTTCGCCAAGCGGTGTTATCATCGTTTCTTACAAACGAAAAGGAGAGGTAAAAACGGGATCTTTTGGTTCCTAAGGGGGTGAAAGAGTATATGACAAAATATGTAGACGGGTTTGTTCTCGTAGTTCCAAAAAATAAAACTGAAGAATATAAAAAAATGGCAAGCGAGGGCCGGGATATATGGATGAAGTACGGCGCCCTTGAGTATTATGAATGCATGGGCGACGATCTAGAGACAAAAGAAATGGGAGGCATGAAGCCGCTTGCGTTTACCGAACTGACAAAAGCAAACGCAGACGAAACGGTGTGGTTTTCCTTTATTGTCTATAAGTCCAAAGAACATCGGGATGAGGTAAATAAAAAAGTAATGGATGAGATGAACGAAAAGTATAAGGATCAGAAGGATTTTCCCATGCCCTTTGACATGAAACGAATGGCGTATGGAGGATTTGAGGCTGTTGTTGAGGGAAGGTGATACCGATTAGGTTTTGGGGGCGATTATTACGGATCTCTGAAGGACAAATTCGGCGTTGGGTGGATGGTAAATTACATGAAGAGAAAAAGTAAA
Organism: Candidatus Levybacteria bacterium RIFCSPHIGHO2_01_FULL_38_26; assembly: GCA_001782075.1. Taxonomy (GTDB): domain Bacteria; phylum Patescibacteriota; class Microgenomatia; order Levybacterales; family UBA12049; genus 2-01-FULL-38-26. The sequence continues at coordinate 3,864 of MFNO01000030.1, read as the reverse complement.
ACTACTTTTTAATCCTTAGGGTTTTTTAGCGGACTTCGAAGAGGAAAGTTGAGAGCATGAGGTTATATATGTCTTTGTATTTTTCCATTCCCAAAAGAATCATTGTATTTGGGTCGCGAGGAAAAGCAACGCTTATCAGAACGTTTCTTTGTGAATCTTCCTTTAACTTCCGAGTCGCGCTATAAGAGGATACCAAAATAGATTCCCCCACTTGAGGATCTGAGTCCAAAACTTCTTTGTATGTTCTTGTAGTGTAGCCTAATGTAATAGGCAGTTCTCCTGATTTTGTCGCAGAAAGAGGTCTGAAGACTACGTAATCGAGAATTTTTTCGTCCTCCTGCGCGCTTTTTGTTGCTTCCCAATCTCGAGGGTATTTGATTGAATATGTGTATTGCTCGTTTGAGTAGATATTCCAGTCTATTGTTTGGTCGTCTTCAAGTATCTGCTCAGGGGTTGGAGTTGGAAACGGGAAGCGCAGAAAATTTTGGCTAAAAAGACTTACAATATTATTGTCTTTTTTAAAATGGTCTGAAAGAAGAAGGGTTGCGGATCCAAGAGAAACTACACATAAAACACCCACTAGAATTGCTAAGTATTTGTGAGGCAGACTAAACAGTTTCCGACTCCCGCCTTCTGCCTGCTGTTTATCAACAACACCCTCTGGCGGATGGTATTGGTAATTACTCTCCATAATATCATCGTTTCACAAGAATGACTTATTTGTCAAGATACTCTCATGCAGGCTGAATGTATCAAGACTTCGCATTAGGGTTTGAAAAATTTAATTTTTATTTATACTTTTACCAGATCAAAAATTTTGTCTTTTAGTTTTGAGAGGAGTTGGTCGTTAAAGATTGAGGTGAAGATAAGATTTTTGTTTGACATTTTTAGTTTTTTTTCTACCTCTTTCGTTCGCTTTTCATCAACAAGATCTGCTTTTGTTACGACTATCATTTCCCTTTTTTCGAACAATTCTTTGGCAAAATCTTTCAATTCTTTCCTTATGGTCTTGTAATCTTTGACAATATCATCGCTTGTCGGGTCTATACAATGAAGTAGGATTTTTGTTTTTTGAATGTGTTTCAGAAAACTTGTTCCAAGACCTTTGCCTTTTGACGCACCCTCTATAAGGCCGGGAATATCCGCGATTATAAGCTTGCTCATTGCTCCTAAATTTGGCTCAAGCGTTGTGAATGGATAGTCTGCAATTTTTGGATGTGCATTTGTGATAGATGATAATAGACTACTTTTGCCTGCGTTTGGTAGTCCTATGAGTCCGACATCCGCAATAATTTTTAGAACCAAATGGAGAGTTTTTTCCTCGCCTATTTCACCTTTTTCGGCATATGTAGGGGTTTGATTCGTAGCGCTTTTAAATTCCGTGTTTCCGCGACCTCCAGTTCCTCCTTTTACAATCAGATGTTTTGTATCCTCGTCATTGACGGAAATAGCAGTGTCTGAATGAATATCTGTAATCTCTGTCCCAATGGGCACTTTTACTATTAAGGGACTTGCATTTTTTCCGTACATTTTTCTATTTTTTCCGTCAATACCGTTTTCTGCCCTTATTTCTTTTTTGTATCGAAATTGAGAGAGTGATGTAATATCGTTTATTCCAACGAAGTATATTGATCCTCCATTTCCTCCATTTCCTCCATCAGGCCCGCCTTTTGGTTGCCATCGGGTGCTATGAAACGTAGAAGCACCATTTCCTCCATTTCCGGCCTTTACTTTAATTGTTATTTCATCTATTAACATGATTGTATTTTATCATTTTGGACACTAATTTTGTTTATGCATCGTAATTTTGGTATGATCAGGGCTATGAATTTACTTGTTGCTAAAGATTTTGAGGATTATGAGCTGATCGACTCGGGTGATGGTAAAAGATTTGAAAGATTTGGAAAATACAAACTTATCAGGCCTGATCCGCAGATCATATGGAAAAAAGGATTGGATGAATCGCAGTGGAACAGTTGTAATGTTGTATTTGAAAATGAGAGGTGGAAAAAAAGATTAAAGATGGCTGACAAATGGCTTCTTCGATGGAGAAATATTTCTTTTTACGCGAAATTAACTCCATTCAAACACACAGGTGTATTTCCCGAGCAGTCAATACATTGGGAATATATTGGGAACAAGGTCAAAAACGCCAATCGCGAAGTTAATATTCTAAATCTATTTGCCTATACGGGTATAGCATCGCTTGTCGCGGCAAGTGCAGGAGCACGAGTCACGCATCTTGACGCGTCAATTCAATCCATGAAATGGTCCAAAGAAAATCAGGCGATTTCAAATTTAGGCGACAAACCAATCAGATGGATTCTAGACGATGCTATAAAATTTACTAAACGTGAAATAAAAAGAAAAAAAACTTACGATGGGATAATTATGGACCCTCCTGTTTACGGACACGGACCAGGAGGTGAAACTTGGGATTTCAATAAAAGCCTGCCAATACTTCTTGATAATTGTTCAAAAATAATTTCACAAAATCCTTTATTTGTCATAATGAACGCATATGCGATTTCGTCCTCTTCAGAAACTTTAAAAAATATACTGCGGGATTTTTTTCCTGAAATGATCGTCGAATCAGGAGAGCTTGGGATAAAAGAAAAATCCAAAGGCAGAATCCTATCAACCGGCATCTTCGCCCGCGCTACTTAGCAAATAAATCTAATCTATGGTAAGAAACAAAATTTATGGTTTGTAAAACTTTTTGCCTTTGAGTTTTATTGGTAGAAATGGAAGATTTGAAGTAGGACCGACATAGCTGTTGCTCCAGGTATAATTTTTGGCATATCCCAAGTCTTTCATAAGTTTGGTCGGAGCATTTCTGATATGAAGGGGAATCGGTTCGTTAGGAAATTCGTAAACTGCTTGCTTTGCCTCTGAAAGAGCGTTAACAACAGCTCTTGATTTTTTGGCGGTAGAAAGATAGAGGCAAATGTGCGCGAGTATCAGCTGAGCTTCAGGCATACCGATTTTGTGTACTGCTTCAAATCCAGCGTTTGCCTGAATGAGCGCCCCACGGTCTGCCAAGCCTATATCCTCTGACGCAAAGATAATCATTCGTCTGGCTATAAATTTCGGGTCTTCTCCATTCTCAAGCATTCTTGCCATGTAATAAAGAGCAGCGTCCGGATCGCTTCCGCGCATAGATTTTATAAAAGCGCTTATTATGTTGTAATGTTCATCGGCTTTTTTGTCATAAAGACCGGCGCTTCTTGTCTGGAAAACTTCTCTGATAATTTCTTGTGTTATTTGTTTTTCTTTAAAATTAGTTACGGCAATTTCCAGTGCATTTAACATAATACGCGCATCTCCTCCGGAGAGCCTAACAAGAAGCTCTTTAGAATCTTTATCTATTTTTTTGCGGTACTTCCCTACTCCTTTTTGTTTGTCAGAAAGCGATTTGTCTATAATCTTTTCCAAGTTTTCATAAGACAAGCTCTTCAGGACAAAAACCCTGCACCTGGACAGGAGAGGGCTTATTACTTCAAAAGAAGGATTTTCTGTGGTTGCTCCGATAAGAGTTATCAATCCACTTTCAACCTGAGGTAATAATGCGTCTTGTTGCGACTTATTCCATCTATGAATTTCGTCTATAAATAAAATTGTTTTTTTATTGTTTTTTTGGTTCTCTCTTGCAGAATTTATAATTTTTCTTAAATCATCTTTTCCAGTTTGAACAGCAGAGAGAGAATAAAAATCAGACTCGGTAGATTTAGAGATGATCTGAGCTAAAGTTGTTTTTCCGCTTCCGGGTGGTCCCCAAAAGATCATCGAGGATACCTGTTTCTGCTCCATCATTCTTTGGAGAATTTTTCCTTTTCCAACCAGATGTTCCTGCCCGACAAATTC
>MFNO01000029.1 GCA_001782075.1 Candidatus Levybacteria bacterium RIFCSPHIGHO2_01_FULL_38_26 | reverse complement strand
TATCAGTATAATAACAAAAAAAACTCAATGGCGCTATAGCCTCGTTTAATTGACTTCTTATGATTATTATAGGATAATATCGCTGTATGAAAGAAATTTGGAAGCCTATATTTAAATCAGCTCGCAAAAAAACAGTCGATATGGCAGGCGGCGTATTTTTGACTGCCGCTGTAGTCGGATCTGCTGGATGCTCAGATATTGAATTTCAAAATCCGATTGTTTTTAAAACTCCTACCTCCGCCCCAATCCCAACTCCAGAACCAACCCTCACGCCAACATTGATTCCAATCCCAACTCCCGAACCCACGCTCACAAGAGTCCCTACTACCACACCTACCAGAGTACCGCCTACTGAAACCCCAATTCCTACAAAAACCCCCGAACCAACTTTAACCCCGACTCCAACTCCCGAGCCTACTCCCACGCCTACACCCACCCCCGAACCAACTCCAATACCAACGGTTAGAGCTGAACCGCGCGTGTATACTCCTATAAGACCAGAGCCCATACAAAGGAAGCCAGGTCACACATATAAAATTACCGGCTGCTATGACAACACTTTAGATAGCACAATAAATGTATCAACAAGTTTATTATTCAATCAAAGAGATGAGATTATAAAAAAAATAGACCCAGAATTTATTGAGGGTAAAAAACAACACCTAAACATAAGAGTAGTAGTACCTAAAACCGAAAAAAAATTAGAAGAAGAAAGAGAAGCAGCAAAAAAAAGAAGAGAAAACCCAGCAGACATTCCTACAGAAAAAATTGTCTTTGAAGGACACGGTTTTGAAATTGATTTTGGCACATCGTGCATTGATTTTGAAATAACACCAAAAGCTGGTGCAGAACCCGGTTGTTTTGAAAGGAATTCTTACTATATTTACGCAAGTGGCAGAATACCGCTTGCTACTGGCAATATTAGATACTTATGCATTCAAGAAAGCCTCTTTGTTACTCCTGATGAAATAACTTATGATTATGACCCAGAAGCAAACAAAGCTACTACAATTTTCATAGTTGAAAATTCTGCAACAATTCCCCAAAGAACTAAACTAAGTACATTTGGTGAGTGCTCTAGGTCAAATCTAGCTACGCAAGAATTCCAAGAATTCAACACGCATTTGATTATTAATCCAGCTCAAGCACAAACTATACCAGCCAACGACAAAATCAAGTATATTGTATCTTCGGTCTTTCCTTTTGGGAAAAAACACACTTCCCCTCCTGAATGCGCAGTAATACTAGATAAAATTGTTGAGTAAATAATCCCTTTACTTTTTTTACTACCTATGCTATTGTCGATGTATACCCAAATGGGAAGGAAAAAATTCATTAAGGGCCTCCTGGCAATATATATTTCTATTTTCATAATAGGGACAGGGCTCATTGTTGCCATGCATGCGACGCCCTCGTCTGCTCTTGCCGTATTTAGAATTCCTCAGAATTTACGGGAGGTTGGACCGGAGCTTGGGATGACATGGCCCACATCTCTTCGGGTATATCACTTCTTCCTCGTCTCCTTTTTTATCTTGGTACTCCTAAATATAGTTGCTCTTTCAAGACTAAATGAACAAAAATGGCGCTCAATATGTAGAATATCTTCGTTTTTTGGAATACTCCTAATGTGGTCTACGGCCTTATTCTTTGTTCTTCCCCTTACTCTTGACGGTAATTTCCAGGCCACAAATATTCAAACCGCCCTTGTATACTCTATGCTTGCTTTTGGATTGTTTATCGTAAATCTTCTAACATTCACCGTTGCCCAAAAAACCTCTCCAACTAAAACGAAGTAAGCTTCTCAAGCTAATGTTTTTGATCGTTTTTCATCGAAGTGCCAGCGCAAAATTAACCGTTCAACTAAAACAGCAAGCAAAAACAAACCTATTCCCATAACTGACAAAATAAAAATTGCAGCAAAAACTCTGGCTGTGAGGAATAACGGCTGAGAATAGGTCATCAGATACCCAAGACCGGCGCTTGCTCCAACCCATTCGCCAACCACTGCTCCAATTACACTAATAGAAATTCCTATCTTTACTCCTGAAAAAAGATAAGGCAATGAACTTGGTATTTGAAGTTTTGTAAATATCTGCCAACGCGAGGCTCCCAGAGTCCGCAACATGTTAACTTTATCTTCGTCAATCGACTTCAAGCCATCTACAGTATTAACTGTTATAGGAAAAAATGAAATAAGCGCAACCACGATGACTTTCGGCGCAACTCCATAACCAACCCAAATAAGCAGCAAAGGCGCGATAGCAATTATCGGCACGGTCTGGGATGCAATAATGATTGGATAAATAGACCGCTCTAAAATTTTTGAATAAACAATAGCCAAAGCCAAAAATATCCCAGCAAAAAGCGCAGCTATAAAACCAAGTATTACTTCCTGTAAAGTAACCGCTGTATGCGTCCAGAGTAAGCCCGAGCTATTTGCCAGCTCTTTCCCTATGAGAGATGGAGAAGGTAATTGCCATACAGGAATACCAAGCAACTTCACGCCAAACTCCCATACCGATAATAAGCAAATTAATATTAATAAAGGCAACAGCCATTTATTCATAAAACAACCTTTCAAGCAGGCGCTTTTTCATCTTCATAAATCTTTGAGAAATTACAATCTTGCGATCCCGAGGACGTTTTAGATTAACGACTTGTTCCAGAGCAATTCGTCCGGGACGCTTTGAGAAAACATACACACGATCCGAAAGAAATAACGCTTCATCAATATCGTGAGTAACTAAAATAATAGTTTTATTAAAACTCTCCCATAAGCTTTGCAACCATTCCCTCATCTTAACCCGAGTAAAATTATCCAAAGCTCCAAAAGGCTCATCCAGAAGCAAAATATCCTGATCTAATAACACAGTACGCAGAAAAGCAAGTCTTTGTCTCATTCCACCAGATAAAGTAAATGGGTACTGATTTTCAAATCCTCTTAAACCAAAGGTATCAATAATACCTATTGCTTTTTGGCGTGCGTCATCACGAAACATTCCATTGATTTCCAATCCTAAAATAGCGTTATCTAGAACACTGCGCCACGGAAATAACAAATCTTTTTGCTGCATATAGCTTATCCTTCCGAGACGTTTTTCCCAAGGAATAGCACTAATCTTAACAGCACCTTTATCTTGCTCTATCAAACCGGCAATTATGTTCAGAAGCGTACTTTTTCCGCAACCGCTTGGTCCAACAATACCTACTAATTCTCCCTCTTTCACATCAAAACTAACTCTATCCAAAACCAATTTATTCCTTCCCTCAACTTTGAAATATTTAGAAATAGACTTCAGTTGGATTTTGGTATTGGAGTTTTTGTTTTTCATGTTGGGTATTCACCTCGAAGGAGTCCTTCGGCCACCTTCGAGGTAGGACTCGTGGACACCTGCGAGGTGGCGAGGCAACGACCTCGACTCCTCGGAGGTGAAGTTTTCGGAATCATTTTTTAGCAGCATTCTCAACGAAGCTATTATCAAAAGCGGCCTTTACATCCAGATCTTTAGAAATCAGATCATTTTCTTTCATCCAATCAGCAAAATCCACCCATTTTTGCTCCTCCTGCCAGCCAAATAAACCATTAGGAGGCTTCATTAATGGAAGGTATACATCCATACTGCGAGCTTGAAAATCGTAGTCGACTTCTGGTTTCTCTTTTTTCATTGCATCCAGTGCTTCCTTGGGGTTTTTCAATGCATATTCATATCCTCTACTTACTGCTCCTATAAATTTATGAACCAAAGTTGGATTTTTAGAAATTTTCTCCTCATTTGTTATAAACAACAATTCATAATAATCGGGGACGCCATAATCTTGAGCACGCATAGTATTTATCGAAAAACCTTGACTTTCAAGCAGTACTGTTTCTGTTCCCCAGTAAACAAGGACAGCGTCAACTTTTTCCCCAATTAAAGACGGTACAACATCATAACCCACATCGATTATTTGTACATCTTCCAAAGATTTTTCTTGGGCTTTCAACATGCTACTTAATATATTTTCTGTGGTAGGAATAACCGCTGGTAAACCGATCTTTTTTCCTACCAAATCGTTAGGTTCTGCAATGCCCGAATCCTTAAGCGTAGCAAATGAAATAAGAGGATGCTGAATTAATGCCATAATAGATACTACAGGCACGCCTTTATCTCTTGCTGTAAGTACGTCGGCAGGATAATTCAAGCCAAAGTCGTCTTTCCCGCTTGCGACAGTCTGAAGCACGGTAACAGGATCGCTTGGAATGCGAAATTCTATATCAAGACCATTATCTTTAAAATATCCTTTTTCTTTAGCAAGGAATAGGGGAGCATGATATGCAGAGGGCTGCCAATCAAGAACTAATGAAATCTTTGTTAAAGAAGAAGCAGTCTTTTCTTCTTTGCTAACAAATTTAGCTCCCAAGACTACCCCAACAACAACCAGTACGATAAAAATAAATCCTAATTTTTTCCTCATATCTTGACTTTGCGTTGTTTATATCATATACTTTCCGAGTGGCAAAGACCGTCATATGGTAACTATTGCCACCACAATAACTGTTTTATGTTCGAATTAACATTACAAGAATTAGGATTATCCCCAAACGAAGCTCGTATCTACGAGACTCTTATTGAATTTGGTGAAGCGTCTGTTTCAAGTATCTCAAAAAAAACGAACATTCATAGAAGAAACGTATACGATGCTATTGGTCGACTCGTAGACAAGGGTTTTGCTACTCCTGTTATTGGAGCGAAAGAAAATAAATACATGCCCGTAGAACCAAATAAATTCCTTGAAACTCTAGAGGAAAAAAAAGAAAAATTGCAAAAAATATTACCTAGTATGCAATCTCTCTTTATAAACCACAAGGCCGAAGAAGGAATATATATTTACAAGGGTCTTGAGGGAATGAAAAATATATTAAGAGACATCCTTCGTATGGGTCAAACCGTCTATACAATTGGAGGGAAAGGTATATGGTCAAATCCATTATCTTTGTCTCTCTCAGAAAGTTTTGTAAAAGAAACACAAAGAAAGAATATCAAGTTTTGTACCCTATTTGATTTAAATATTAAAGAAGATGCTATAAAAAATTTAAAAACCATTAAGCAAACTAATATTGAATACAGATTCTTACCGAAAAAATATTCAAGCTCTGCAGTAATTGATATTTATGGTAATCGAGTTGCTATATATACTGGAGCCTCTCTGCATGAAACAATTGAAGAAAGCGTTACTATATTTCTGATGATGAGTCAAAATTTAGCGGATAGTTACAGACAGTGGTTTCAGTTTATGTGGGGTAGATGCGCTGCTAAATAATATACTTAGGATTGTGCAACCGCTTCAACTCTTCTAATTCTTTTTTCATGGTTTGTAACATGTTTCTCAATACGATCTAATCTTTGAAACATTTCATCATGGTCGTCCTCATTTTTCTCTAATTTTCGCTGGATTGAATCAAGCTCTCTATCTTGAGAATCAAAACGTTCATCATGCTTTCTCAAAATCTTTCTGAATTCTTCATGATCTTTCTCATTCCTCTCAAAATAAGGCAAAATAAGTGTTTCAAAAAACTCTGTTAATGCGCTTTTTATATTTTTTTGAATAAGCGATTCTATTGTAGAAAAATCTTTTTTGTCTAACATGTTTACATTTTTCCATTTAAAATATTCTTTGTCAACTGGATCAAATTATGTCTATTCTTTTGCCAATTAGCGGTTGTCCAAAAAAAGGGGGAGGAGACGGCGAGTTCTTAGTTTTTTCTCCACAATGCTTTCTATAAAATTTCTCTTGTCTAT
>MFNO01000028.1 GCA_001782075.1 Candidatus Levybacteria bacterium RIFCSPHIGHO2_01_FULL_38_26 | reverse complement strand
CTGACTGAAGCATGATCTCTTCATCTTTGGATAATACTTCAAAAAGCTCGTTTTTATCTCTTGGCTTATTCTCCTGCTCTTGAAGATGAATCAGAGAAAGCTGTAAATACTGCACATAGCCATCAACCATGTCCAACAAAGCTTGCTCAATTTCTGAGGAAAGCTTGAGCTTATAACGGTCTTTATATGTTTCAAGTATTATTTTTGTATCTGTTTCCTCGGCAGGCTTTATATTTAAATCCTTTGAAAAAACAGACAAAGATGCTCTGGTAAAAACGCTTGGAGAAAGCGCATCCAAACTTCTGTAGCTTGTAAATACATAAGACAGCTTGTGATGTGCGGCATCTTTTAAGCCCTGTAGGTTGGCAAAAAACTCAGGAGTTGCTGCGTCTTTCATGCGGTCGAAGCGCAAGAAAAAAATTGTTGGCAAAAATCCATTCTCAGTAAGTTCTACGAGAGATTTTCTGACGCTGTCTATAGTCAAGAAAAGATCCTGCGACTGTATACTGTCTAAAAAAAGAGTCTCAATTTTTTGCTTTACTTTTTTATTTAAAGACGACCTTGAAACAACATCAGATATTCTTTTCAAAGTAAGTGTCCAAAATGGGCCAACTTCCTTCTCAACAAGGTCGTTAAGATCGACCGGAATAAAAAGATGGGTGGTTCCATCCTGAATGTAGGTTTTGGCTATATCTTTATTGTTTAGAAAAAAACGCAGGAAATTACTAATCCCAACACGCTTCATTCCGATCAAAACCACAGAGCCTCGATCCTTTAAATGAGCTCCAAGGGATACAGCATCCTCTTTCCTAAATGTTATTGGGTAGCCTGCCTCAATCACCGAGTTTTCCATCTGCTGCCATATTTTAACGGATTTCGTCTACTCTTAGCAACAGCCAATCCTGGAATTCTTGAAGATGGATACTCTGACTATATTGATCTTGATTTCTCGAAACCTTGATATCTTGAAAGTATTGATTCAAAAACTCAAGGCATCAATTATTCAAAATCAAAAATGTCCAACTTCCAACATCAAGAATTCCAATAGGGGTTTACCGAAAATTCTGCCAGTTATTTTTGAGATTTGTAAGTTTTTTACAAAGCCTTGTATACCTCTCTATCAATTCGTATGCGTATCCCAATTTCTTTATATACCGCTTGTGCTTTGACAAAAGAAGGTGATTGATCATTTCATTTGACTCTCCAGTACAATCTCTAATGTATCTTTGAAAATCTTTTATAGACTCTCGTCGTGCGTAACCCTCTGCGATCTGCGCCGGAATTGATCTTGAAGCTCGCTTCATCTGATCACTTAGAAGAAATTTTTCCGAGGATGGGTAGCTTTTGAGCAATTCTTCAATCTCGATCGACAATTGAAAGGATTCTTTATAAACTTCAAGATCCAAGAAACTTTTAATCACATTTTTATTCTAGCTTACGAGAATCTGTCCATCAAGATATCAAAGCAATCAAAAGTTCAAGTTCAAGAAAATCCAACTTCCAACATCAAGAACTCTAAACCTTTGTCAGGTTAGCGTCAGAAAAAAAGTCAAGCTGGTTAATAACCAAAAATATATAATTTTTAACGTTATGATACGAGTTCTTGTTTCAATGGAAGCAGTTAGGCAAAATGGGCAGAAGTCAATTCCTGCCTATGGTGCATACGCCTCATATATTCAAAAGCTAAGCAGGTATAATATTGCCCCTCTTTTCGTTTGCCCAACAATGACCAAAGATGCTATTAATTACCTATATAACCTTGCTGATGGAGTATACTTTATGGGCGGCAGTGACTTTGATCCAAGCCACTATAAAGAAAAAAAGCATAAAAAAACAATAGTTACCGAGGCACCCCGTGATCAATTAGAATTAGACTTACTAAAACGAACCCTTGAAGACAAAAAGCCATTTTTAGGAATTTGTCGTGGCTGCCAAGCTCTTGCCATAGCTTCAGGAGGAACACTTATCCAACATATTCCCGACATGGTCGGGCACGGACGCCATAGCTTAGAAAATGGTCAGCCATATGAAGCATTAGCCACAAACGGACACCATGTTATTGTTGAAAAAACAAGCAGAATTTATAAGATCTTAAAGAAAGAAAGAATCACTGTAGCCTCAGGGCACCATCAAGCTGCTTCTTCTGTTGGCAAGAATTTTAAGATTACTGGCAATTCTGAAGATGGAATTGCTGAAATTATTGAACATACTGATCCGACTTACTTTTGCTTTGCCACACAGTCTCATCCCGAGGTCGAAACGAAGGGAAACATGGAGCCTCTCTTTGCTGCATTTTCTCGTGCCGCAAGCGCATACAACAAAAACAGGAAAAATAAACTTATCCCAAGGCCTAGTATCCTTAGTCATTAGGTATAATGTCAGATTTATGTCATTTTTAATGTCAAGCGTAAAGAACTGTTATCGTATAGTATTTAGTCTTTAATATCTAAATTACACTTTTATAATTATGAGCTTAAATAGAATCGAGAACATTACTTCCACAGCACAACTTATAGGCGTTGATAGAAATGTAGTCGAGTGTCGAATTCCGCCGCTTGAGCAGGGTTCCGTGTGGAGGCAGTTTGAAAAACGAGGCGGTTCTCTGCCAAACGGCAAGTTTGGGTATGCGGCAAGAGACGGGTTGGAGGCTATTGGCAACCCTACCGCAAGAGACGTAATTGTACCTGATCCTGTTGACAAAGAATTCCTTGCATATGTAAAAGACATGTTTGGAAACATCCCAAATCTTCACTCTGTTGATCTCACTAAGTTTACAGAAAGAACAATTCGGGATATTATGGAGCGGTACAATAAAGCAGGTAAAGCGGTATTTTATGGCTGGTGGGAAACAGATGCCTTACCTGATGAACACCAATTGGTATCACCGGATGCTCAACGTTGGGGAAACGCAAAGGCTTCGCTTGGTCAGATCTATTCAAAAAATGTCCTTGCCGGTCAAATTATCCTAGAAGATCCTCAGCATAATTCTGGTGGACGAACGATTCATAATATCTCACAGGATGAAGTTACGCAATTAAAAAACGGTTCAGATCAAATATGGATTAAGGCTTCTAAGTGGGGATTGGCGGGACATGGTGTTAGACGAAGCCAAGGCGCATCTGATGATATAGTTAATGAAGTATTAAACTTTTATACAGAATTAAAACGCACAGGAGTAGGAGATGCGTCGATTATTCTTGAAGAAGATCTTCCAGGCGAAGGAGGAAGTTTTACGCTGATAAGAAGAGTCGATGGCAAAGTCCTATTCAGCCACGTAACAAAACAGCTTAATGTAAACGGAGCACGTGTGGGCAATATTATCCACAGCATTGATGCTACTTCTCCTAAAATGCGCGAACTTATAGATCTTACAGCTGAGCGCATGACTAATTCTTCTGCATTTGAAGAAAAACCGGGAATATATGCATATGACACAATTGATGATTCAGCCAGAACACCCAAGCCAAATGACATAGCAAATAGATCAACTGGAACATGGACATCTGCGTATCAAAGAATCCACTTGATTAACCAATTTCAGCTACCTGAAAAAGATACCGTGACGATGACAGATAGATTGTATTTGGGAGAAAATACGTCGTTTAGTCAATTGATGCGAGCGCTTGATGCAAAAAAACTCGGAGATTTTGTTGGAGGCAGGATAGTTACAGTCCGCCAATATTTTAACGGCTACAACATGCCTTCAATCTGGCTTGCTTTAACAACCACAGATCAAGATAAACTACCTGCAATTCAGCAAGAAGTTCAAACCGCTTTAAGCACAGCCAATATAGATAATTCTCCTAAGCCATTAAGATAATACAATAGAACAAAAGCCTAAATTATAAACATTATGGAATCAATTAAGCCAAAACCAGAATTACACAGTATTCAGCCTTCAAAACGTGGCATACAGGGATTAGTGGATGCGCTTTCTCCAGAATCATCCTACACAAAACCTATCCTTATGACTGATCTTGACGACACTATCATTGAACCAGAAAAATTATTGTGGACTGACGGTAAATACCATAGAGTGTTCCCCGAAACAGCAGCAGCATTAATGGCTGTTAATCGATCAGGAGTAAGCCTCGGCGTTGTTACCGAGCAATCCTTTACTCAACTTGAACCAACCCTTTATGACGTTGCAAAGATTGCCCTTGGAGAAGGTGCAAGTATTTACGATTTATACAATGGGCCAGTCATAGGTGAAGGTGGCGGAGTTGGCCGCCGCGGGAGTGGAAGAAAACAAGGAGAGTTGGTCGTAATGACTCCTCCTCAAGCTAGAGAAGATCGTAAAAAAATACTTAAATGGCTCAAGATAAATATAACAAAGGGTAACCCAAATGATTCGTGGGGACATCTTTCTGGTGTAAACCCTGAAATAGGCACTCAAGTTCAACTCCCTGATGCAGCTCAAGGAATAGCAACCATTACCCTTTGGGAAAAAGGACCTCATGTAACAAAAGACCCAAGTTATATTGTTCGTTACAATAATGTGCAAACGAGAGTAAACGAAGCATTAAATGAATTTGGAATTACTTCTTTGGAAACTTATGAAGCCGGAATCGGCTCGCTTAGAATAGTCCCAAAAGGAATGAATAAAGCAAGAACCGTTGGTTTGCTAGCAGGAATTGGGGCATTCGACAGAAATAGAATGGGATTTGCCTGCGACGGTCCAAATGATGTTAAGTTTGCTCGTGAACTAAGAGCAAAGGGCGGAGCAGTTATAGCTGTTGGAAATGCTGTTCCAGAACTTCATGAAATAGCAGATTACTCAGCAAAAGAACATTCTGGACGAGGGTTTGCTGAAGCTATTTCACAGATTTTTCCTCAGCAATATGAACAATCTATTCGGGATTTACATAAAAGAGGTCTAAGTCTTATAGAATAGGTTTTTAGTGACTCAAGATTTGACAAATATTTTAAGTACCATACAATATAGAATATGAAAAAAGAAAATGGGGAAACATCAAGTGCTAAAGCAACATGTTTTGGAGAGCTTCTTGTTGACATGATCGCCACAAATACAGGATCCCTGGAAAACTCAGAGGGGTTTCTAAAGAAGTTTGGCGGAGCTCCGGCTAATACTGCTGCTGATCTTGCGAAATTGGGCGTTCCAGTCAGATTTATGGGCAAAGTTGGAGACGATCCTTTTGGACATTTTCTCAAAGGCGTTTTAGATGAAAATGGCGTAGACACAGATTCGCTAATTCTAAGTAAAACCGAAAAAACAACCTTGGCATTTGTTTCTTTGACAGAGTCTGGAGAACGAGATTTCACTTTCTATAAAGGCGCGCACGAAGCCATAGGCCCATCTGAAGTTAATCTACCAGAGAATACTTCCCTGTTTCACTTTGGCAGCCTTACTCAAACGAATGAAGCTGCAAATCAAGCGACAAATAAACTCATTGATCAGGCTCGCGCTGTGAATGCAATAATTTCCTATGATCCCAATATTCGGGAATCTTTGTGGGGAGATCTCAATAAAGCCACAGAAATTATTCTTGCTACCGCTAAAAAAGTCGATATTTTAAAACTAAACGAAGATGAAGCAAGAATTTTATCGGGCAAAAATGATATATCTGAGGCGGGAAAATCCCTTTTTACTGATAATCTTGAAGCGATATTTGTTACCGTTGGGAAAGAAGGATGTTACTACAAAACAAAACAAAATGAAGGATTCGTTCCCGTTCCTATTAAGGTCGATCCAATAGATACAACAGGCGCTGGAGATGCTTTCAACGCAGGGTATATTTTTGCAATTAACGAGTCACAAAAAAGAGTTTCGCAAATGTCAAAAGACGAATTAGAAACGGCTCTTAAAAGAGCTAATATAATAGCCGCTTTAACTACAACCAAAAAGGGAGCAATTGATGCGTGTCCCAGCCCTGAAGACCTCAAGCAATACATATAACTTATGAAATATTTTTTAAACTCTGGTGGTTTTGCTTCAAGAGAAGTAAACTCGTATGTTAAAACAATTAAGTCCATCGCGACAACCAGTCAATACGACAATATTGTCAAAAAGTTAATATCACTTTTTAAAAATAAATCTTTAGATTCTGCCAAATTTACCTTATTTTATAAAGAAAAAGTTGCTATCTCAAAATCTAAACCCTTAACTGAAAAGACGCCTTGGGGTGGGGTTGCGCTTAAAAAAGTTGATGTGGGAAAAAATTATATAAGAAAACTTTTGGTTATTAAAAAACATGGTGTATTAGGATTTGAGATCCATAAATTAAAACATGAAAAATTAAAGATCGTTGAAGGAACCTGCATAGTTCTATATTCTAGTCATTCTAAACCTGGTTGGAAACCCGGAAAAGTTTCAGTAAAAATTGCAAGCACAGGGGACAAATTCGAATTTTTACCAAACGACGAACACGGAATCATCGCTCTCACCAATTGCGTCATCGAAGAAACATCCACAAATCACCTAGACGACCTAGTATATATTTTCAAGGCAGAGCAAGCGAAATAATAATAACTCACTAAGAAATAATTTTGTGTGTTAAAATTCTAACAACAAAATTCTTCTGTTAAAAACATCTTATTGTAGTAGAATATAATTGTTGGAGATGGATATTGCTACCCTTAAAACCATTAAAAGCAACTTTGTTAAAGAGCTTCAAGACTCAGCCTCAGGCAAAAAAACCAGCCTTCCTTTTATCATTAACCAAATTCCTACAACGCCATTAGTAAATAACGGAGAAATTTTCCAGGCATTGGTAATCGGCGGAAGCATTTATAAAAAGGCTATTTTAAAAAAAGTCAAGAAAAAGTTATCTATACTTGAAATTGAAAACGGTGAACAACCTCTTTTCAAAACAGCCGAAGATTTATTTTTGTTTGTAGGCAAAATAGCAAACCCTAATATTAATATAATTTCTATAAATTTCGCACACCGTATAAAAGCTACCGTTAGAAAAAACTCAGGAAATTCAAGCAAATCCAGAATTGACGGTATTTTAATCGGAGGGTCTAAAGAAAGCACGTTACATGGCCTAATAGACAAAAAGGTGGGAGAAGAAATTGAGCGATATTTTAGAAAAAATAAAAAGGACGCGCTTGTTGCGGTTGCTAACGATACTATTTGCCTGCTGCTTGCAGGTTTAACGCAATACAAGCCTATCATTCTTGCGGGCGGAGCCGATGGCACTGGCACAAATTTTGCATTTTTTCTAGACAAAAAGAATGCTGTAAACCTAGAATCAGCAAACTTTGATAAGTTTCCACAATCAAAAGAAGGCAAAATAATAGATTCAACATCTTCTAACCGCGGCGGGTGGATTTTTGAAAAAGAGACATCTGGAGCATATCTTTATAAACACTTTAATTTAATTATTAAAGAAAGAAATATTGATTATCCACAAATATCATCTACCGAAGAATTGGATCTTGTAAGCCGCAAAAATATTCCTCAGGTCTCCGAAATAGCAAATAACCTCCTAAAACGGTCCGCCCAGCTGGTCTCGTGTCAAATAGCCGGAATTACGGAATTTAAAAAGAGAGGTATGGTTTTTAATATGGAAGGAAGTTTATTTTGGAAAGCAAATGGATATAAAGAAACAGTTGAGGAAACCGTAAAGCAGCTGATTCCACAATATAAAGTTAAATTTGTAGAAATAAAAGACAGCGGGATTCTTGGTGCTGCAAAACTCGTATCCTAAGCATTTACTTTTGGGAAAGACTTGCTTTAATTTCTTTGTCCCCCTCAAGTGTCCCAGAGAATGAATTCACTCCGTCAATAAGCTTTAAATTTTCTGGATAGATTAGCGAAAATGAATAAGGATAATTATCAGTACCAGGCTGCTTAAAGACTTCAAGGCTGTAAGAGAAATCATCTTTATCGAAAGAAATTTTTTGTGAAAGCTCATATTCAATTTCTATTGACTTATTCTTTCCAGCCTCAACGGAAATAAGAAATCCATAAATTGTTTTTCCGTCTTGGTCATATCTTTCAACTTCAAGTCCAATTGGAGGAACAAAATCTTCTTCTTCATAAATCGTAAAATCTGTAACCGCGGGTATTATATCTTGATAGACTCCATCGAAAGAGACTGACAAAAGCGACGCATTAAGAGGCAAAATAACCCGTAAATAATTCACATAATCCCCGCCCGGCCAGCTGTTGCTTGAATTATGATACTTAATCCCGACCTTCCCTACTACCCTACCCTCCTCATCTACATTAACCTCCTGCGATAATTTTCTCTCAACAAAAAAGTTTGCTTTATTTACTCCTAAATTCGCCTCGTTTATTCCCAAAAAATCACTCACAATCTCTACATCCTCGCTCATGCTCCCCAAAACATTAGTGCTTTTTGCCGCTTTTGAGAGCGATGAAGACCACCCGCTTGCTCTAAAAATGTCTTGAACATCTTTATCATCAAACGCGAATAAAATATGTTTTTGGTATATTGAGTCCGAGATTTTTTCTGCCAACTGAAGATACGCAATATTGTCCCTCAATGTTATGCTTGACTGCATTGAGTTGAAAAGCGAAGTTAAGAAATTTTTCTTTTGCCTCGACCCCGGGAAAAAATTTTTCTCTGCATGGGATTGTGTAATCTGATAAAAATTATCAGCTGTTACTATTTGCTTGTAGTCAGAAACATAAACCTCCCCCATTGCCTCCAAAATATTTTTAACAAAATATAAATCTATTCCAATTACCCCGTCTACCTCTGTACCAAGCTCCTTGTCAAGAAGAAGCGCTGCTGATGAAGCAGCCTTTTCAAAATCAACATCAAAATTGCTGTCTCTTAAATACCAATGCGGCAATTCAAGATGCCGTCTTAGGGCATATGGCGGCTCTACGTGCTCTTTTAATTGCCCGTCCGCATCATATACATCATGTATCGAAAAATCAGCTATCCTGCCCCCTTCTAGCGCCAAAAGAGCGTACGAGCCGATAAATCCACCTCCCGGCCGAAGCTCAGCGCTGTTTTGAAAAAGTACCAGATATGTTTTTTTACCATCAAAGCCAAAAAGACCTGGTAAGATATCTGTTGTGTCTTCCGCGATTTTTATAAGCTCATCAAGGCTCTTTGCTTTTGCCAAAAAATCCTGCGGAATTTGTCCTTCTGCCTCATTTTTTCTATAAATAATAATTGCTTTTTTTAAAAGCTCTACTCCTTTCTCAAAATCCGCTTTAGAGTTGCCCCTGCCTATAAAAAATTCTGAAAAAATCTCAGAAGCTTCCAATACAGAGTGGAAGGCTAAAGATAGATCTTCTCCCAAGCTTACTTTTTTTAGAACTCCAGAAAGGATATTTTCCGCTCCGACAAATTTAGCCTCCATTAAAAGAACTTCTGATGATTTCCCTGCCAAAGCGAAAAATGTTTTTGAAATATACACTGAGTTTTTAGCGCCTGATAAGCTTCCTTGCTCGATTGCTGTTTTTGCCCCTCCCAAGCTTAAAAATCCAAAAAAAGAAAAAAACGCGGTTGCAATTAATGGCATTAAGGCCAATAAAAACAAAAATCTAAAAAACCAAGAAAAAGGCAAGCGCCTTTTCTTTTTGGAGAAAAACTTAGTACCGCGCTTTTTCTCTTTGTTTTCAAGAGCTAATTCTTCAATACCAAGCTCTCCAATTCTTCTCTCCAAAGGATAATCTTCGGAAAGTAAGTGCGTGCCGCCTAGCGGAAAATTTATTTGTTCTTTTGGAGAAGAAAGAGTAAAGTCTATGGCAACGCCGGGGCTTGCTTTTTGAATCATCCTAGCATATGAAATTTCTGTTAGGGTTGTTTTGGGAAAAAGATAGAAAAGAGAATTTGTGGAGTTTTGACTAAAAGCCAAGTCGATTAGCTTTAAAACCGCATCATCTAAAAAAATTGAGTACGCCTTAGAAAGCCCGTTCCCTTTGACTCGGATTAATTCTTGCTCTATTGCTGTTTTTATAAAATCAGGATGGTTTTCTTTGTCAAAAATGTCTCCAAAAATTATTACTCTTGCGGAATTTCTAGGACTTATCTTGTTGTAGATTTTAAAAAACAATTTACTGTCGGACAGAGAGACGAGGAAAAAAAGATGGGAATTATCTTTTACTGCTTTCTTAACAAAGCTGGAAACAAAGTCTTTTTTCCAAATAACATTATATACTACAAAAATATGTGAATATTTTTGATTGGGAATAACAGGAGCATTTTTTTTGTACTCTGAAAAAAAAATATTATCTGTGTTATAGGAGCCTGATCTCTTTTTGCTCACATATACAACGAGATCATCTTCAGCTAACTTTTCTGTTAGTTTTTTTCCAAAAGCTCCGTTAATATCAACTGTCAAAATTGACTTTTGGATTGGTTTGGAAATGCTATTCATCAAAAATAGTGTAATTTAAATAGTTTGTATTTTCCATTATTTTCCAGCAAAATAAATTTTATTTAAACTTGGACTGTATCCAAAACTTTGTCCAACTTTGGTCTAATTTATTTAAAAAACGCCATCCAAGGCTTGATTTACCAAAAAATCTGCCTTTTTATTTTTTTCACGCGGAATATGACTATAATAAATTGGAAGATTTATCTCCTGTTCTTTTTGCCTTACCTTAAAAAGCAAATCTCTTAGCTTGGCATCTTTAACTTTAAAAAAGCCTCTTATCTGAGAGCAAACGAGATTTGAATCAAGAAAAAAATTAATCCTTTCAATTTCTTCCAAACTTTTTTTATTTTCAATTATAAAAGATAATGCTTCCAAAACACCCATGTATTCAGCGACATTGTTTGTGGCAATTCCAATTTTTTTTCCTAATGCCGCAACTTGATTGCCTTTTTCATCAACAATATAAACTCCCACTGCTGACTCCCCGGGATTTCCCCTTGCCCCACCGTCTGTAAAAACATTAAGCAAATTATACTTCATTATCTTCTATAAAAATTCTAGCAGAAATAATATTTTTTTCAATGGATTTAAACGTTTGTGTAAAATTTACTTATACTATAAGACTTCTGAGGCAAGTGTTTCACAAAATTAAAAATAGGGGTACCCCAAAGAATGAATTAAGACTGCTTAATCCAGCATAAACCTAATGTAAATGAAAAAATCAATTGCCCCTGCTGAAGAGTTAAAAAATAATGATCAAACAAGCCAAAAATAATGATCAAACAAGCC
>MFNO01000027.1 GCA_001782075.1 Candidatus Levybacteria bacterium RIFCSPHIGHO2_01_FULL_38_26 | reverse complement strand
TTTTATTAGAAGCAGAGCTATTTCATTGTTGGAGAAAACTCTTCCTCCCAATTCATCGGCACTTCTTTTGGGTATTGTTTTTGGTGTAAAAGAATCTCTGGCTTCTGATTTTTCAGAAAGCCTGAGAGTTTCGGGTGTCTTTCATGTTGTGGCTGCATCTGGAATGAATGTGACATTTGTGGGAGGATTTTTAAGTTCTTTATTTGGATGGTTTTTAAAAAGACAGGTTGCGGTTTTGTTAAGTATTTTAGGGATATGTTTGTATGCTGTTTTGGCAGGATTGGATCCGCCTATTGTTAGGGCGTCAATTATGGGAATTTTGGTATTCACAGCCAGGATTTTGGGAAGGCAAACTTTGGCAACTTACGGATTATTTTTGGCTGCTTTCTCTATGCTTATGTGGTCGCCGAGTCTGATATTTGATATTGGGTTTCAGCTTTCTTTCCTCGCAACCCTTGGACTTTTGTATATCCAGCCGATTTTGGAGGGAGGCAAGAATTTCAAAAAACTAATAAACAATTCAGTCCTTGGGGAGGGAGTAGTTACCACAGTTTCGGCTCAGACGGCAGCTTTGCCTATTCTTTTGTCGAATTTCGGCATTTATTCTATCTGGTCGGTTGTGGCTAACGGCTTGGTTCTTTGGACAATCCCTGTTCTAATGATAATAGGAGGGATAGGCGCTTTGGTTGGAATTTTAATTCCCGGGTTGGGCAGTTTTATTTTGTACTTTTCTCTGCCGATTTTGGTGTATTTTGAAAAAATCATTATGTTTTTTGGCAATCTTAGCGGGGTTTTGGATATTGAAAATATCCCCTGGCAATTCATAATAGCTTATTATTGTGTTCTTTTTGCCTTTATAATTTTCTTTAGCAGAAAGAGGTAGAGAATGCGAAAAATAATTATAGTTTTTATTGTTATTTTTTCACTGGGAGCGATTTTTGTATATCATTATTCTAAATTCAATGATAGAAAACTTCATGTAGTATTTTGTGATGTCGGACAGGGAGACGCGATTTTTCTTCGAACGCCAAAAGGGTCGGATATTCTAATTGATGGTGGACCAAATAATTCGGTCTTGTCCTGTCTCTTGGGGCATATGCCGTTTTGGGATCGGGATTTAGAACTGGTTATTCTGTCTCATCCCCACGCGGACCATCTAAATGGTCTAATAGAAGTTGCCAAAAGATATAAAATAAAGTCTTTTGCAACAGAGAATTTGAAAAATAATACAGCCTCATTTCGGGTTCTGATAGATGAGATCAAGAAACAGAATATAAAAATACAGTATCTGCATACGGGGGATAGATTTTCTTTTAAGGACGGATTAATTCTTGAAATTGTCGGTCCAAGCAGAGAGTTTATTGGAGAAACAAGCCCAACAGGCATGATTGGCGAAAGCAGCGAATTTGCCAATATCTTAACCCTTTTTAACTACAAAGATTTTTCGCTTTTCCTGACAGGGGATAGTCAGAAAGAGGGGATTAAGGATGCTATACTGAGTGGTTTTCTTCAGGACATTGATGTTCTTCAGGTTCCGCATCACGGCTCCAAAACCGGTTTGGATTCTGAAATTTTAAGCTACTTGAAGCCAGAGCTTGCAGTTATATCGGTGGGGAAGAATAACAAATACAGTCATCCGGCAAAAGAAATAATTGAGATATTAAGAAATCAAGAAATTAAGACATTAAGGATGGATCAGAATGGAGAGATCGAGATCATGACGGATGGGATAAATTGGATAGTGGAATAGAAATGCTTACTTGGGGGTTGACAGGGCGGATTTGACTCGCGTGACCAGATCATCAGGCTCTATTTGATACTTGAATATATAATCCAGAGCCCCGGCGTTGATCGCTTCTTTGACGAGTTCTTCCTGGCTGAAGTTTGATAATATTATGATTGGAATATTTTGGGTTTTTGAATCAAGCTTGAGGGTTTTGAGGATTTCATTTCCGGGAATATCAGGGAGAACTTCATCAAGAAGTATAAGGTCAATATTTTCAACTTTTGCCTTGTCAATTCCTGATTTTCCATCCACGGCAAGAACAGTCTCAAAACCATTTTTCTTAAGTGAATAAGAGAACAATTCGCCTATAGACTGGTCATCATCAATAAGAAGAATTCTTGCCATATATTCTATATTATATTCCTAAGCTACCATGCTCCATGGCATCTTGTCAATACACGGAATTAAGAATTGATTGTTTTAGTTGACCATATGTTATGCTGTTGGTGTAAAATAACCTGGTGATGGGTTATAGTGCAGGTTGGAATTGAGGCTGATAAGTGCTAGAATAAATTTTATGCAAGATATAAAACACGAGATTATAAAAATTCTATCTGAGGTTACCAAAAAGACTACTGGTCAGGATGTCAAACCTGATTTAGAACGATCCAAAGATGATAATCACGGAGATTATTCTTCAAATATCGCAATGGTTATATTTGCAAGATCAAAGGCAAAGACTCCGATGGAGCTGGCGGAGGAGATAGTCGAGAAATTCAAAATTCAAAATTCAAAATTCAAAAGTCTTGAAAAAGTTGAGGCTGTAAAGCCGGGGTTTATAAATCTCTGGCTTTCGAAAGAGTATCTTGCCGATAATCTTCAGGAAATTTTGGAGAAAAAAGATAAGCTTGGAAAAACAAATAGGCTTGAAGACAAGAAGATAATGATTGAGTTTACAGACCCTAATCCGTTTAAAGAATTTCACATAGGCCATTTGTATAGTAATATTGTCGGAGAGTCATTATCTCGTCTTCTTGAGTCGCAGGGAGTAAACGCGTGGAGAGTTTGTTATCAGGGAGATGTGGGACTACACGTTGCAAAAGCTCTTTATGGAATTTTCCGTTTGTGTCATGCCGAACTATTTTCGGTATCTAGTTTGTTAGGTAGCAAGATGATGAAGCAGATTGAGGATGAAAAATTGAGTAGCAAAATTGAGTTTTTAGGTAAAGCTTATGCCTTAGGGGCAAGAGCTTACGAGGAGGATGAAAAAGCTAAAAAGGAGATAATAGAGTTGAATAAAAAAATTTATGATCATGACAGAGAGATAGAAGATTTATATAAAAAGGGAAGACAGTGGAGCCTGGAATACTTTGATACGATATACAAGCGTTTGGGGACAAAGTTTAAAAAGTTTTATTTTGAATCAGAGGCAGGAGATATAGGCAGTAAAATAGTAAGAGACCATACTGGAGATGTCTTTGAGAAAAGCGACGGCGCGGTGATATTTAACGGCGAAAAACATGGACTGCACAACAGAGTTTTTCTAAACTCCCAAGGACTCCCTACTTATGAGGCAAAAGAGCTTGGGCTTGCTCCTACAAAATACATGGATTTTAAATATGACCAATCAATTATAGTTACAGGCAATGAAATTATTGAATACTTCAAAGTATTGCTTAATGTATTAAAGCATATCTATCCTGACTTGGCGGCAAGAACAAAGCATGTAGCTCATGGAATGGTGCGTTTGCCAAAAGGAAAAATGTCAAGTAGAACAGGGCAGGTAATTACAGGCGAGTGGCTTCTTGATGAGGCAAAAGATCGTATTCAAAAGGCGTATCCTGAAATGGACGAAGATACAGCGGAGAAAGTCGCGGTTGGAGCTGTAAAATATGCATTTCTTAAGAGTGGTATCGGCAGAGATATAGAATTTAATTTTGATGAATCAATAAGTCTTGAGGGCAATTCCGGGCCGTATTTGCAATATACTTTCGCTCGCACGCAGAGCGTGTTGGCTAAGGCCGGAATTACGAATCATGAATTACGAATCATGAATTACGAATTTGAAAAAGAAGAGGAATTGCTACTGAGGGCGATTCATCTTTTCCCCGAGGTCGTGGAGGAGGCTTCTGACAAGTTTGCGCCGAATGTCCTATGTAATTATCTTTTTGATTTGGCTCAAAAGTATAATCTTTTTTACCAAAAGCACAAGATTTTGGAGAGCGAGGAAGAGGGTTTTAGACTTGGTTTAAGTCAAAGTGTCGGTCAGGTTCTCAAAAACGGCCTCAACCTTCTTGGAATCTCCGCGCCTGATAGGATGTAGTATATTTAGTGGGCTTGTATCTTTCAGGAAGTGGGGCATTTAGAATTTGGGAAACATTTTTTATAAGAGTGGATTGTGTTTGATTTTGTTCCTCAAGTGTCCTGCAAGCTCCTATTATTTGGTTTTGAACAGTTCTGATTTTGTTCTGGTGCGGTAATTCTGAATCAAGCACTTTATCTTCTTTGCCCCAAAGTGATTCTATGTTGTTGATGAACGCGCCAAAAAAATGTCTTTTTAGGGCTTCCGGATTAGATGCTACCTGTCCGTATATTTTATCTAGTGTACCTTGAGGCTGGAGATATTTAGCCAGGTTAATACTCGTCACAGGATTTATTTCTTCGGATTTATGTGCTGCCATTTTAACAGCAATATCTCTTGTCACTAGTAAATTTATTGCATCAGATGGACGAAGAAGCTCGCTGTTTTCACTAGAGTTAGATTCATTTGAATTTGTTCCCGGGATGTTTGTTTGATTTTCAGGTAGTTTTCTCCGGCCCTGATTTTGGCTATTTGGTTTTGCTGAAGAGTTTGTAGATGGGGAGTTTTTTGTTCTTCTTCTGTCTTGAGCTGTAAGAACGGCATTTGATACATATTTTACTCCTTTGAGATCAAAAGTATATTGACCTCCTTCTTTTGAATCTTTCAGAAATTGATCTAATTCTTGATTTCTTCCTCTTAAGTTAGCGACTTTGGCCATAAAAGTCTGATATTCCATTTCGCACAAACTTGCTACATCATAAAAGCCATAGTCAAGCTTGTTTTCTATTTCTTTTTCTTTTCCGCCCACGGGAATAGTTACCATTTTAGGCTGGATTTCTGAATTTGGATCCTTACTAGTTCTTATTTCTTCAAGCTCTCGTCTCATAGATTCGATCAGGGATAAATTGTAGCTAGAATTTTACCATAAAGGAGACAGTATTGCTATTAAACGACAAATTTGTTATTTGGATTTCTGCTCCTGAGAGGATGTAGGTTCGGGTTCCTGAATGCCAAAACGTGCCCGTACAACTGAAAGAGGTCGGTTTTTGAATTGTTCTTTGTTGTTAAACGAAGTGTTCCACCTTGATACTATACTTTTTTGCGTTTCTGTAATTCCTCTTTTCTCTCTTAGGGCAGTTGCAATGTTTCCTAAAGTATTGGAGACCAGTAGGATCATCTTATCTCCTGCTTCTTCATTTGATGTAACACCTATTGATTCAAGTGTTATTCCCGGAGGAAGATGTCTTTTTAGGAATTGTAATGCCTCATTACTTGGTCTTTCTTCATTTGAAAAGACTTTTGCTGGAACTGAAAATATCATATAAGTAATTTTCAACCCAAAGTCTTTTTGATCAAATTCTATAGAGTCTGGTAAATCTTTAATCTCTCTTTGACTTACGAATGTGTTTCTGAAAGTCCTCTTGGGATTAGTATTTTTTTTGCGTCTTGAGGATTTCTCTGTGGTGCTTGTTAATTCAGTTTTGGCAGATGAGACAGTTTGTGGAGCTTGACGCTCATAGTCGGGTAGCATAGCGGATGTTGTTTCTTGCTGAGTAAAGAGAGTTCTATAATACCCAGGATCGATATCAGGATTTGAGACCGCAATTCTTTCTAGTTCTTTTTTGACCCTAAGAATATTTTGGTCTATATTGCCCGAACCATGATAGTTTTTTTCTTTTGTCATATGGGTAGGTTAATTATCAGCTTGATTTTTACCACAAATCAGTCAATAATTCAAGCCAGTCCAAGAGTTATTACAAGACTTAGGAGTATGCAGATTTATCCCAAGATTAGCCATTGGGATTATCTTCCGTAGCAATATCTAGTCCATAATGTTTCCTTAAAATGGCTTTTAGCTCCTCTTTATCTTTGCCCATTTGTTTTAGGTCTTGGCAGATTTGTCCTATTTGTCTGTCTTTTGGGTCAACGATTATTTGATTTGCATCTTCATCCCATAATTTATCTACAATATGATTAAATTGGTTGCTGCTGAATTCTTTCCCTTTTCTGTCTTTTGTTTGCTTGTTGTCATTTGGATTAATGCCCAAAAACGTATCAAGGGCCACTCCTCCTGTGAGATGGCCGCGCTGGTTATTTCTCGGGCTTCTTGCAAGCAGTTTCAAATTACCTTCGATTTTGATAAGAGACAGGACGGAAAGCGCATGGTCTTGAAAAAACCCGTATCTTAGTCTGTTAAATTCAGGCTCACTTACTCTTCTAATTCCTTCTTTTGGCGGTTGAGTGAATGTATTGGGCTCCTGTTCTGGTTTTGTCATTTTGGATGAGATTATATAACAACAACTAACTCTTGGCAAGGGAGGCTCAAAGTGGTAGAATAAGGCTGCCAAGCTCAGCTTGGCTTTCTTTATGAATTTCCACAGAAGTGTTTTGTCAAACGGCCTGCGAGTCATCACTGTTCCCATGCCATCCTTTGAAAGCTCAACAGTTCTTGTGATGGTTGGAGCAGGGAGCCGATATGAAAACAAAAAAAACAGCGGTATTTCTCATTTTTTAGAGCACATGGCTTTCAAGGGTACTAAAAAGAGACCTTCGGCAATTGAAATATCAGGTCTTATTGATGGCATAGGGGGAGAGTTTAACGCCTTCACAAGCAAAGAATCAACAGGTTACTATATCAAATCATCCGCAAACCATATCGAATTATGCATGGATGTTCTTTCCGATATGCTTAGAAATTCTCTTCTTGACCCGATTGAAATAAACAAAGAGAAAGGCGTTATTCTTGAAGAGATAAATTTGTATGAAGATACTCCCTCTCGAAAAATCGGCGACATTTACGAAAGTCTTCTGTACAAAGATACTCCTATGGGCTGGGATATAGCAGGAGACAAAGAGGTCATAAAAGCAATTAAAAGACAGGATTTTCTGGATTATATGGCGAGTTTGTACAGCGCTGATAAAATCGCTGTTGTTATTGCCGGAGGAATAGATTCCCCCAAAGTAGAGTCTTTAGCCGATAAATACTTTGGCAGTATGAAGAAATTTGACACATTGAAATATCCAAAAGTTGTTGAGCGTCAAAAAAAGCCAGAACTGCTTATCAAGAAAAAAACCACTGAGCAGGCGCATATCGCGATTGGAGTCAGGGCTGTCTCAACGGACCATCCGGACCGTTACCCTCTGTCAATTCTAGCGACAATTTTGGGAGGCGGAATGAGCAGCAGGCTTTTTCATGAGGTCAGGGAGAAAAGGGGATTGGCATACTATGTAAGAAGCAGTGTTGAGCATTATCAGGACTGCGGAAATTTTTCATCTGTAGCCGGAGTTGATCCAAAAAGAGTAGAAGAGGCGCTGGAAGTCATTATCGAACAGTATCGGGGAATTTCAAGCTCAAAACAGCCGGTTTCCGATGTTGAGCTTAAAAAGGCTAAAGAGTTTACGAAGGGACATCTGGTTTTGGAGCTTGAGGACAGCAGATCTGTCGCGGGATTTTTTGCAAGTCAGGAACTTTTGGAAAAAAGGGTTGATACGCCCGAGGAAGTATTAGAAAAGATAGGTAAAGTAACAATTGACGAGGTGCAGTCAGTGGCAAAAAAGTATCTAATAAACGGGAGTTTGAACTTGGCGGCAATAGGCAATTTTCCCAATGGACAAAAATTTGGAAAGTTGCTAAAGTTGTAGATATGGAAAGAACAATAGTATTAGTAAAACCTGATGGAGTACAGAGAGGTCTTATTGGCGAGATAATCCATCGTTTCGAGAGAAAAGGCATGAAGCTAGTTGGGTTAAAGATGATTTCTTTGGATGACGCAATTCTCGATGAGTGGTATATTCATCACAAAGACAAAGCTTTTTTTGGGAATCTGAAAGAATACATGATGTCATATCCAGTTGTAGCCATGCTTTGGGAGGGGAAAAATGTTGTTGTGACAATTCGAAAGATCATTGGTATAACACTTGCCCGGCAAGCAGAACCTGGAACAATCAGGGGAGATTTTGCTATGAGCCAGCAGTACAACCTGATTCACGCTTCCGAAAGCTTGGAGATAGCCAAGAAAGAAGAGAAATTGATCTTTAGCGATTCTGAGATTTTTGACTGGGACAAACTCGACCACAGCCACGTGTATACCAAAGAAGAGTTAGGATGAGGTAAATCTAGTCGGAGTGGAGGGAATTGAACCCTCTGTCTCTGCGTCCCGAACGCAGCGTGATGCCGATTCACTACACTCCGTTTTACAAGGCAGAATGTATCCCCGAGAGGAATCGAACCTCCATCTGCGCGTTAGGACTGCGCTGCTCTATCCATTGAGCTACAGGGACATCTAGAAAAATGTTTTTATTTCATTTCTTAACGCCACCATGTATTTTAACACATTACCACCTTTTTTGATTCTAACTCGGCACATTCCAAATTCTAATTTTCCAGCTTTTTTACCCTTCAGTACATTCACGCTGATAAATTTATCAACTGGAACTCCTGTTACGCCTGACCAAAATTTTAAACACTTTTCTCTATCCAAATCTTCATATATCCTAATGCTAAGACTCAAACGATCTGAAGAAATGCCTAGTGTTTGCCTGAGGCCATTGATTAATACTCGGACGAGATCAGGATCTGTATTTGAAAGACCAAATTCGTGCTTAGAACCTTCGCCCCAGTAGAGTGCGGTTAGAAAAATGATTTTCTCTTTTTCAGATAATGAGAGAATTGTTTGTTTTGCTTTCTTTATCGCCTCTTCTTCGGCTATTTTTTTCCTTCTTTTGCTACTATTCCTTTTCTCGAGCCAAAATTTTTGATATTCTGGTAAGATTGGGACATTTTTAACATATCGAAAGATAGTGCCATAGCCTACATTTATTTCTTTTTTGATCTCTGGAAGACTCCAGCCCTTTTGTCTTAATAATCGTATTTTTTGGATTGTTCCAGGATGTAAAGCTTTAGACATAGGAAAATTATAATTTACCTAAATCCTATTGTCAATCAAGGACGGGAATGCATTGTCCATTGTATTTTAGATCTAGTCTAGCTACAGAAGCATGTCCTGGGACGACATGGAAAAGATTATTGACGTTTGCAAAGCCTAAGTAAGGGAAACAACATCGGGCTCGCACTCATTGTTTTATTTGTTTATTGGTAGTATTACTTCAGTCCTATCGTGTAGAGATTGGGAGTAATATTCTCATTTCCCAGATTGGTTAAAATCACCAGCTTCGACCCATCAGGCCAGGGAAACACATAATTATCCATAAATGGTCCCGCGTAAACAACTGTTTTGTTGGTACCGTCGTACTCCATAATGTTTATTTTTCTGTCCTCTACAAAGATAAGATGTTTTGAGTCCGGGAACCAAGTCAGAGGCGGTGATTGGCTTGGATTTTGTAAGTCTTTAGGCTGTATTCCGGATGGATTAATATTTATCTGGAAATTCTTGTCTTCTTTTATATCATAAACATATATTCCGTCTTTCTCTATAGAACGATTTTCGGCTGTAGTATTTGTGCCAATCAAAGGAGGGTCTATCACAAGAGGAAGAGTTGCTGATTCAGAGGCAAGATACAAGATTTTAGCTTCATTGGGTGACCAGGAGATTATTTTGAAGTTTTCAGAAATCAAACTTCTAAGTTTTGCTTTGAGCCCAAGCATTTGAGATCTTTCTTTGTCCTCTTTTTGTTTTTGCCAAGTTAAATTAACTGCGTCAATGGTTTGGGTAACGTCTTGGGGGATTTGATTAAATCTTTCCGCGCTAACAATATATGTCGCGGGCAGCCCGACTTTTGTAGAGGCAGAAATGGTTGCGATAAGTTCTTTGCCATCCGGAGACCAGGATAGCAAACTTTGAGAAAAGATATCTGATGTATCGTCAGAAATTTGCGTTGATGAACTTTGCAGGGTCAAGACAGGCCTTGAACTCATGTCAAGTATGTAAACACCGTTTCTTCTTGCGGATTGGGAAGCTACGGTAAACGCGATTTGGGTTCCTGATGGATCAATAACAGGATTTGAAACTCCGCTGTCAGTTATGTTTTCTAGCTTGGGCGTAGTTGAGAAGAGAAGAGCTGAGGCAATGCTTACTACCTCTTTTTGAATAGTTATTTTTTTCTCCCAAGGAAAATATCCTTCTTTAACAATTCGGACATCATATTCTCCAGGTCTTAGATTTACTGTTGTATTGGTGGCACTGGTAAGATGTCCATTTACATAAATTCCCGCACCCTCTGGAATACTGGTTGCCGCCAAAAGTCCGGTTCCTGCCACTTCTATTCCTTCTCCATCTTGGATAAATCTATAGCCTCTTCCATATAAAACGACAATAGTTGTGGTTATACCAAGGAACAATATGATTAGAAAGTAAATTACAAGCTGTTTCTTCACGCAGTTATATTATACATTTTCACAAATGACTCTTGCAAGAGAAAGATGAGGGGAATATAATGGGTTGACACAAGCTAAAAATCAATTTTGATAGATTAAGTATATTGTTTGATATAGTTATGTTTTCAAGTAAAAGAGTAGGTATAGATTTAGGTACCGCCAATACTCTTGTTTATCTAACAGGCCAGGGAATAGTCCTAAACGAGCCCACAGTTGTTGCAGTTACAGCAGAAGAAAATCGAGTAGTTGCCGTTGGGCATGAAGCAAAGGAAATGCTGGGAAGGACTCCAAGTAATATTGTTGCTCTTAGGCCTTTGAGAGATGGGGTTATTGCCGACTACACAATAACAGAAGCAATGCTTTCATATTTTATAGACAAGGCTTGCGGCAAATCTCGATTTTTCAAACCAGAGGTCATGGTTTGTATTCCCTCTGGCGTTACCCAGGTTGAAAGACGCGCGGTTTTGGATGCCACAATGGCAGCTGGGGCCAAGGTTGCTTATCTTATCGAAGAGCCTCTTGCGGCAGCGATTGGAGCAAAGATTCCTATCGCACAACCAGCAGGACATATGGTTGTGGATATGGGAGGAGGATCAACTGAGTGTGCTGTTATTTCTCTTGGCGGAGTTGTTGCTCATAATTCTGTAAGAGCGGGTGGAAACAAGATAGATGAGGCTATAGCAAATTTTGTAAAAAAGAAATTTAATCTTTTGATAGGCGAGAGGACGGCTGAGGAAGTAAAAATAAATATAGGAAACGCATTAATAGATGAGGCTGAAGAGGCGGTAAAGATGGAGGTTAAAGGGAGAGACACGGTAACAGGAATGCCAAGGACAATAGAGCTGACAGACGTATTGGTAAACGAGGCAATTAAACCTGTGCTTATGAACATAATTGCCGGGGCGAAAGGCGTGCTTGAAGAGACTCCGCCTGAACTAGCAAGCGATATAATTGACAGAGGAATAGTCATGAGTGGGGGCACCAGCATGCTTAAGAACTTTGACAAGCTTATGACCAAAGTTACGGGCGTTCCATGTCATGTCGCGGAGGACGCTATGTTTTGCGTAGTTAGGGGAACTGGGGTTGCATTGGAGAACATAGATCTTTATAAGAGGAGTATAAGCAAGAAGTAATTATATAAACCCTATATTAATTAAAATTATTTTTCTAGGTTTTAATGATAAAAAGAGAATTAGGTAGATTTCACATTACTCTAGATTTATAGTATAATATTTAGATTCCAAACAAAACTTGTATTTTTTCAGCCTTATGCGCATGGTCAACAGGGAGAGATTTTGAGTATATTAAATGCTCAAATTTGTTTGAATAATGATTTTCAATGATGTTGATTGCTAACTTATAGTAAATTTTCATGCTTGAGAAGAAAAAAATCCTCGGAGTTGGCATAACAAACTCCACCAAAGAAAAAATCCTAGAGTATATCTTAAAAAGTCTTGAAAAAAAAGACAAAAAGTTGTTTGTTGTTACCCCAAATCCTGAATTTTTAGTTCTTGCGAATAAGGATAGTGGGTTTAGGAAAGTACTAAACAATGCAGACTTAGCTTTGCCGGACGGTGTTGGAGTAATTTTGGCTGGAAGAATCTTAGGAAATAGCTTTGAAGAGAGAGTAACGGGGGTTGACTTGATGAATGACCTGATTTTTCATGTTGCCAAAAAGCCTATAACGGTGGGATTTCTTGGGGGGAGAGATGGAGTAGCAGAAAAGACAGCTGAGTGCTTACAAAAAAAACACCCCAAACTTAAAATTGCTTTTGTTGGAGAAGAGTGGGGAATAGATAGTAGAAGATCGAATATCGACATATTGTTCGTCGCTTTCGGTGCGCCAAAGCAGGAAACTTGGATCAGTGAAAATTTAGAGAAGATTCCGGTCAGAGTCGCTATCGGAGTAGGAGGATCATTCGATTATATAATCGGCCTTGTGCCAAGAGCCCCGTTGTTTATAAGAAAAATTGGATTTGAATGGTTATTCCGTTTGATCATTCAGCCGTGGCGCCTCAAACGCCAACTGGCGCTTCTGGAATTTGCCTGGTTGGTTTTGAAGGAAAAGTTTTCTTCAAAACCATAATTTAGCTTATCAATAGACAAACGATCGCTAGGAAAAGCGTGAGACTGGAACTTTCGAGGAATAGGAGTTGTGATAAAATAACACTATGGAAGGAAAACAAGAAATTCAGCCCATGCAACCAATTTCCGAAAAACCAGCTGCTTTGGATAGGAGAGCTGAAGTACCGGATTTTATTCCATTTTTAAAACCTGGCGAGCGAGTAATAAATGTTGAAACACCAATTATAAAAACTCCAAATGAATATCCATCTTCTCTTAAGGCTTTAAAAATATTAGCAGGTGTTGATGTTGGTGGTAGCTTTCGAGAAATTGGCTTGCATGGGCCAAGCGTTGCCTCACGCGCCGTAAAAGAGAATGAAGGGATAGAAGCTTTGCGGAAATTTGAGGTATTGTTTGGCAGGGATTCTCTTCGGGTAGCCCTTGATGTCTCAGACCATTATCCCGAACTTCTTAAAACAACAATTTTGAATCTTGCCCAGCTTCAGGGCGTAAGGGAAAATATCAAAAGTGAGGAGCAAGTAGGTAGAATAATCCATGAATATCGTGATCCAGCAACCGACTCTATTGCTCAAAGAATTACTCAAGAACATGGTTGGGAGTGGCCGTACTATGCCTCCGTTGATGCTACTGTTTCTTATGTTAATGCTATTTCAGAATATTGCAAGAAGAGCTCAGAAGGAATTAATTTCTTAAACCAGCAATTTCTTGGAAAAGACGGGCAAGAACATACAATTGGCGATTCATTAAAAACTGCGACTTCTTGGATAAAACATCGCATGGATTATAGGATGATTGAAAACGAAAATGGGGAAAATGTTGAGGTAAAAAATGAAGAAGGATTGATAGAATCCAAAGCATTATTTAAAGGAAGTCACCAAAATCAAGTCTGGAAAGACTCGTGGGATTCTTATCATCACAAAGATGGAACAATGGCTAATCACAAACAAGGTATTGCCTCAATTGAGGTACAAGCTCAAGCCTTCGATGCAATGCTCGGGGCATCAGAAACATACGAGAAATTAATGGAAGCTCTTCCAGGAGGACAAAGACAAGTCTATAAAGATGAGGTTATGGATTTTAAAAAAAGAGCTGAAAATTTAAAGAAAATGGTTATGGAGAAGTTTTGGGTTGAAGACGAAAAGGGTGGTTATTTTGTTCTTGGTACTGACCGAGACGACAATGGTATCTTGAGGCAACTTAAGATACGGACATCCAACATGGGGCATTTACTGAATTCTCGAATCCTCGATGGAGATGATCCAGAAATTTTAGACAAACGAAATAAAGTTATTAAAACTCTTTTTTCCAAAGAAATGCTTGCTGCAAGCGGTATTAGGACTTTGGCATCCGATGAAGTAAGATTTTGGCCGGGTAGATATCACAATGGTAATGTATGGCTGTGGGATACGTATTATATCTCTCAAGGCCTTGAAAGACATGGTTTTTATGGACTATCAGCGGAGTTAAACCGCAGGATCTGGTCTGTAGTTGATAAATTCCACAAATTTCCAGAGTTTGCCCGTGGCGGAGACGAACCCGAGCCAATGTTAAATACGCGTATTGTCGATTTATGGGATGAAACTAACAATCGCAGAAATAGAATTGAGCAGCCCCCTCAAGAAATCCAAGCATGGACTGTGGCGGCAATGGTTGATGCCAAGTATAAAAGAGGCAATCAAGTTTTGGGTCGTCAAGAGAGGTTGCCAACAGTTGCTATTGATCAAGATAAAAGACAACTCGAAGAGGAAGTTTTTCCCAGCAGAACTTGAAAAATTGATATCTTGCTTAACCTTTTAATATATTACGATATATTAAATAGTATTTATTTCCACATCTTTAGACGGGTTAAAACTACTTATTTACATTCTCTAAAAATCTAGTCTATAATAGAGGAGCAAATGAAGATAGGCGTTATTGCTCCTATTTGGCTGGAGATCCCGCCAAAAGGTTACGGCGGGACAGAATATGTTGTTTATAATTTAGTCAATGGATTGGTTGACAAAGGACATGATGTTACTTTCTTTGGGGCAAGAAACGCAAAAGTAAAAGCAAAAGTTTTTCCGACAGTTGAAATGCCCCTTAGAGAACAAAGTGTTGAGTGGACTAATGTTTCCTACACTCTTTTTCATCTAGCTCAGAGTTTTGAGAAAGCAGGTGAATTTGATGTCATCCACATGCATGTTAACAAAAGCCAGGACTACCTTTCTCTTCCTCTTTCTCTTCTC
The DNA here is from genome assembly GCA_001782075.1 of Candidatus Levybacteria bacterium RIFCSPHIGHO2_01_FULL_38_26. Taxonomy (GTDB): domain Bacteria; phylum Patescibacteriota; class Microgenomatia; order Levybacterales; family UBA12049; genus 2-01-FULL-38-26. Next base: position 19,609 of record MFNO01000027.1, on the reverse strand, counting down.
TCAAAAACCCCGGTCGTATTTACTCTCCATTTTAAAGTGCCAACACCGACGTACAACAAAGACAGGTATTTGGTTTTGAACAAATACAGAGATCTTCCTTTTACATCAATATCAAATTCACAAAGAAAGCCGACCCAGCTCAACTATATAAAAACAGTCTATAATTCCTTGGATATAAAAAGCTATCCATTCTCCGAAACTCATAGTGACTATTTTGTCTGGCTTGGAAAAATAAATCCCCTGAAGGGGACAAAAGAGGCAATCCTGGCCGCAAAAAGGGCAGGAGTTAAGCTTTATGTCATGGGAGTTGTGGATAGGGGCGTACCGCACCTTCTTCAATATTATGAGAAGGAAATAAGTCCTCTTATAGATGGTAAAAATATTATTTGGATTGGAGAGGTAGAGACGGATAGGAAGGCAAAATATTTGGCAGGTGCAAAAGCTTTTCTTAATCCTATTCTTTGGGAGGAACCCTTTGGGCTCGTTATGGCAGAGTCCCAAGCTACTGGTACACCAGTTATTTCATTCAATAGAGGAGCTGCTCCGGAGGTTATAGTCGATGGTAAAACAGGATTTTTGGTAGATACGCTAGATCAGATGGTTGAGAAAATGAAGTACGTAGATCAACTTAATAGAAGAGATTGCAGAGACAACGTGGAGAGTAAATTTAGCATAGAAAAGATGGTTGAAGGTTATGAAGACGCTTACAGCACCGCCATGAAAAATTGGAAGACTTACATTAACACCTATTTGTCTTCTTCAAAATAACTTCTTTTGAAAAATATTTGCAATATGCTATACTAGCGTTTAATGATTTCGTACCCCGATCTTAAAGATTTTTTCAAAAATCAGAAAGTTAAGACCATAATCGCTGCTGACGCGGAGACGCGTATTGCAGAGAAAAAAGGAGATACGATTATAGAGAAAATCCCGGCAGGCGGAGTGTCGGTTGCCTTGGACCCAATAGCAAAAGCCTCTGGTGCTGTTTATATAGCCCGTGGTAAAAATGACGTAGAAAAAAAACTTGAAGATAGCAGATTAGAGGTAGATGATCTAGATGGGAAATACACCCTCAAGAGACTTTTTTTTAGCCAAGAAGATATAGATTCTTATTATTACGGCTTCTCAAATCAAACTCTTTGGCCCCTTTGTCATGTTGCCTGGGAAAGACCTGCGTTCCACAAAAAATGGTATGAAGGATTTAAAAAAGTAAATCAAAAATTTGCCCAGAGCATAAAAGAAGAGATTAAAGGGAAGACTTTTGTATGGGTGAACGATTATCAGCTTTGTCTTGTTCCTAAATATCTTGATAAGCCAAAAAATACCAAAATCGCGATGTTCTGGCATATTCCCTGGCCCAGATGGGAAGTGTTCCGTATACTGCCATGGAAAAAAGATATTCTGGAAAGCATCTTGAAGTGTGATTTATTAGCATTTCATAGAGGTTATCAGGCGAGGAACTTCCTAGATACGGTGAGACGGGAGCTTGAAGCAAGAATTGATGAGGAGACCAGTACAATTCATTACAACGGAAGCTTGACAACGGTTAAAAATCTTCCTATGGGAATAGACACAGATGTAATTAAGTCACTGATTGATAAAGAACAGATTGGAAGCAAGGAAAACGGCATTAATGGATTTTTAACAGATGGAAATAGGATGATCTTAGGAGTTGATAGGCTGGATTATACAAAAGGGCTAAAAGTAAGACTGATGGCAATTGACAGATTTTTTGAAAGGAACAGCCAATATATAGGCAAAGTAGTTTACGCGGGAATTCTTGCTCCCTCAAGGGAGAAAATTCCAGCCTACGAAACTCTTAAAAAAGAAATAGAGGCTTCGGCTAAGCTTATCAACAAAAAATACGGGACAAATAAATGGCAGCCGATTCATCTTATTTACAAATTATTTTCCAGAGAAAAAATAGTTAATTTTTATAACAAAGCAGATATTTGTCTCGTGACGCCTTTGGATGACGGTATGAATCTGGTTTCAAAAGAATTCGTGGTTGCTTCTTTTTTTGCAAAGACTCCTGGTATGCTTGTACTTTCTCAGTTTGCCGGTTCCGCGATAGACTTAACACAGGCACTAATAGTAAATCCATACGATATAGATCAGGTTGTGGGCGCTATAAAAAAAGGCCTTGAAATGAGCGATGCTGAAAAAATAAAGAGGATAAAAAATATGGCAGAAGTTTTGGATGAGAAAAATATCTATGAATGGGCACAGGAGTTTGTAAGAAGCGCAGTTACCGCAGGTTAGACCAAATCTAAATTTATTATACTTTCGTATAAAAGACCGATCTTCCTTTTCCGTGGATAAAGAGGAGTCCTAGATTAGCAAGTTTAGCTAGATCTCTTGAGGCTGTAATCTGGGAGACTCCGAAAAACTTCTGAACTTTTTTATTGGTAATTGAGGAGTTGGGTTGCTCCAGGTAGGTTAAAATTTCTTTTTGACGCTCAGAAAGCTCCCAGAAATTTTCTGGTACTCCAACCATAGGTTCGTATGTTCCTGGTTCAAGACTTGCAGTTTTCTCCAATTTATTTGCCAGGATTTTTGAAAAGTCCTCAAGAAGCGGCGTTAGATTATCTCTATAGATAATAAGGTCAGGATGCCAGCACTGCTCCAGAACCAGAAATCCTCTGAAATCATAACCTGCTTTATAAAGAAAAAGTAGAGCCAGAAGCGATGCTGCTTTAGTATTTCCATGGGTAAAAGGAGCCATATTTATTATTTGAATGTAGGTAACCGCGGCTTGGACAACCGGATGATCGGATGCTTTTTGAAGATAGTCCAACAGCTGTTTTAGGTTTTTTTCTGAGGAATTAAATCTGCCAAAAGAAGCAATTTTATGAAGGTTAATTACATCTTTTGGCGTGACCAATTTTTTAGCAACAAGCCAATTTTGTCCAATATAATCAAGAGCTCTTTTGTATTTTAGAACTTCCTGGTCTTCTTTCTTAAGCTTTTCTTTTTCCTGGCGGTTAATAATTAGTTTTGTTACTTTACTTTTATTTATTGATTTTTGTTTTGAGAAGATCAAGGCCCAGTAGATGCGACTTGCGGTCGCCTCAAAGCGTAAATGAAGTTCTGTTTTTGGAGAAAGGGGAGTTAGAAGAATTTTTTGGCGCAATAGTTCAATGCTCCCCAGATTATTTTTTAAAATAGGAGACAAGTTGTACGAAAAATTTATCATAGCCTGTGCGTATAAACTTATCATAATTGTATCATATTAAATATGATAAGATATGATAGGATTTCAAGTAAATGGGAATAGGTTTTAAAAACTACCAGCAAGAATATCTCCTAAAGAGAGAATTTTTTTATTTAAAAGACTGCAAAAAAATCTTGGATATTGGATGCGGTGAGGGAGAGTTTATGAGACTTTCTCCAAAAAACATTATTGGTATTGACAGCAACAAAAAAAGCATTCAAATTTGCAGGAAAAATAAATTGAATGTGGTTTTAGGAGAAGCTACAAAGCTGCCTTTTGCAAATAACTTTTTTGACGGCGTTCACTGCTGCCATGTCATAGAGCATATGTATCCAAGTCAAGCTCATAAGATGCTCTCTGAGGTCTCCAGAGTATTAAAAAAAAATGGAATTTTCCTGCTATCAACTCCTATTCTGTGGCATGGGTTTTACAATGATTTTACTCATATCAAACCGTATAATCCAGAGAGCTTAATAAGATACTTGTGCGTAGAGGGAAAAGAGAAAACATTGGGAGAAGTAGGAGGCAGGTTTGAGTTGTTGGATTTGTATTGGCGCTACAGACCAGTTCCAATGCCTACCAAAGCAGGTCGAATTATATCAAGTTTTCTTTATCAGTACGGACTGCATGGTTTAAGAAGAGACGCTTATACGCTAGTTTTAAGAAAAAGTTAGATAGTTTAGACTTTAACCAGAAACCAATCAAGTTCTTTGTTTCTTCGATATTCTTCTATTTTTCCACCTAATGATCGAAATAAATACTTATAGGGATAGGAGTAGGTATAATAATTAATTTTTTGATAATTCTTTTGTCTTAACGGTTTTACAGCATCGTTTTGCTCGACCACAATTAAGGACTTTTTTGATACTCGAAGAAGTTCTTTTATGGCTTTTTTAATTTCTTTTGGTTTTACATGCATAAGCACTCCATGACAAAGAACCATGTCAAAAGAGCGGTTTTTAAACGGGAGGTCGAGAACGTTTGCCTTGCGCAGCAAAAATCTGCTTCTAGGGACTTTTTTAAGGTAGTTCTTGGCGGTTGTGAGCATGGGCTTGCTTATGTCCGTGCCGGTTATCTCTAGCGGATGGCTGTAGTTTTCTACTATATATTTTATGTTTCTTCCAAATCCGCAGCCAACTTCAAGGAGAGTTTTTGGTTTTTCTTTACCAATGATCTTAATCAGCCATTTATGCTGAGGGTAAAGATTGCTTTGTATGGGATCGTCAATAAATGTTTTTCCCCACTTGTTCCAGAATTCTTGGGGTTTATATTCTCCTTTTGAGAGCCAATAAAAATAATGTTTTATTTTTTGCAAAGACTTGATCATCTGGATATTATATTGATCAATTCAGAAAAGCGATATTTGTAGGTGTGTTCTTTTTTGACTCTTTGATTTCCGGCGCTGGCAATTGATTGCCTTTCTGATGGGTGAGAGAGGTAATATTTTATTTTTTCCCTGAGAGCCTTTACGGAATTAAAGCTAGCAATTTCTTTTCCCCCCAAAAACCAATTTTTATCAACTTTGTCAACCAGCTCAAAACCTCCAGCTGAGGGAATCTCAAATGTTCTTAGATTTCCTCCATATAGCATAAAGTTTGCATGGATATTAAGATTGATCTTTGAGGCTGAAAAAATCTTTAGCATTTTCTCTCCATTTGCGGAGCCGGCGAAGAATTTTTTGAGTCTAGGATGAGACAGTATTAAGTCTTTGTCATCAGTCCAGATTTTGAGATTAAAATCAGTAAGGTTTTCTAAATAATCAATTCTGTTTTGATAGAAGAGACTTGGGTTAAATCTTCCCACAAAAGAAACATCGCTGCCGAGATTTTTCTTTTCTGTTTCTGTTAATTTATATTTTTTGTGAACATCAGGATCAATGGCTGATATAGGAAGCATTTGAGCGTTTTTTGCGCCAAGCATTTGCCAGTCAAATGTGTGATACAAGTCATTTGTAAAAATGTAGTCAAAAAAAGGCGCCATTTTTCTCTCGGTTGAGGTGGCAAAAACAACAGGCGCGACTCCGTTTAGGAGTACCAGTTTGCTTTTGTAGAGTTTTTTAATTTTAAAAAGCGTTTGAGGAAAGATCGAATTAGTATTGCCCGAGAGAATCACAAGTTGCGGTTTAAACTGCTGTGCAAGGGCAAGGATTTGTTTTTGCTTTCTGCGAATTGAGGGAAGGGCTGTTTGGAGAATGCTTGAAAGGGGATTGTGTTCCAGATTGAATTTGGCAAAAGCATTTTCTGCCCGTTCCCATCCTCCTGAGTAAATAAAGAGCTTGACATCGTGACCTAAATCAGTCAGCGCCTTGTACCAAAAATTATGAGCTTGAAAATATGGCAGACCAGTTTGCCACAAGACTGGAGCAGTTTTTTCCTTTTTGTGAACGGGAACCAAAAGAAGTATTTTCATCGAATAGAATTGGCTTTATTTTAGCACAACTGTTAAGCTGGTTGCATTTGCCTTCTCAATAAGTTTTAATGGAATATATGGCCGAGTTTAAATTTCTGCAAAACCCCATTACCAAAAAATGGGTTATTTTGGCGCCTAGGCGGGCAAAAAGACCGGATGTTGCCAAAGGAGCTGAGCCTGTTTGTCCATTTTGCTTGGGCCGAGAAAAAGAAGGGAAAGAGGTTTATAGAGTAGGAGGAAGACCTGGGGACAGCAAATGGTTGATTCGGGTAATTCCAAACAAATTCCCTTTCGCTCCAATACATGAGATCGTTATTCATTCTTCAGACCACCATAAAAATTTTGACCAGCTGTCTTTGCGCGAAAACGAGCTTATCATAAGAACCTATAGACAGCGTTTTCTAACGCATCAAAAAAAGGGAGAAGTAATAATCTTTCATAACAGGGGAGAGGGAGGCGGAGAAAGCCTTCCTCATCCTCATACCCAGATAGCGGTAATACCAAGAACTGTAAAGATGGATATCCCCAGGCTTAGTCCTATGGCAGATTCCAATTCCGCCCCCCATCCTATTAGTTTGTCAGCCAATTTTAAAGAACTGAATGGATTGCATTCAAAGCATTTGGCCCATAAGTCAACTTTTCAAACACCCCACTTTTATCTTTTTTGTCCGATTACCAGCCAGTGGCCGGATGAAGTATGGGTAGCGCCTAAAAAAAGAGGAAGATCATTTGGTGAGATAACAGACCTTGAGATTTCTGATTTTGCCTACACTCTTTCTCGGCTGATTCAGATTTTTGATGTTCGGCATGGACATGAATTTCCCTATAACTTCTATATTTATCCCGGAGGGGATTGGTATCTTCGTCTTATTCCAAGGCTCAAGGTTTTGGGGGGATTTGAGCTAACCAGTGGCATATATGTAAACACTCAGGATCCAGATAAGACAATGAGTTTTATAAAAGAGCACTTCGGCAGACCGAATTGGCAGAAGATTCTAAAAAAACACAGAGCGGAGTATGAGAGGAGAGTGTGAACGAATTTCTAATGCCTCTTTATTCCACAAACCGGAACGTGGAGAGAATTTGATTAATTGTTTTATCCTCGAAAGGATCGCCTCGAGTTGTTATAAAGAAAGATTGGTTGTTTTTTGATATAAAAATAATTTCGGCTGAAGAAACCTTTTCGCGCACATTCCAATCTTCCCAGTTATAAGCAACACTACCTTCTATTTCGCCGAGATAAAACTCTTCCCAATCTCGAGTACCTAAAACGAAATTCGGACCAGTTACATTAATAGTAACCAAGGATGCTGCTGTCTCCCTATAAATATCCACTGCCGATAGAACATATATAAGTCCGCCCTCCCTTCGCTCCCCACTCGTCTTAGTAGAATAATTATTCGGATACTTCACCTCAAACCCAAACTCCTCATTGCGGTAGGTTTGCCAACCGGAAATATCTCCACCCCGTGGCTCTTTCTGGCATCTTGATTCTTGACATACAGCCTGAAAGTTTAATATATCTATGGCTTCTTGTGTGGTGGGCGTGCAAGTTACCCTTTCTTGCCGATGAATTTCAGCTTGTTTTATGTTTTCTTCTCGCCATTCAGACTCGCTATGCTGGTTGATTGCAACAACAGTTTTGCAGTATTCATCTTGAACAAGTATACATTCGGCATCTACGCTACAACTATAAAATTCTTCCTCTGCTCTTTGGTTTTGTTCAATTTGATATTGGTGTAACCAGTCATCATCTCGTAGCAAGAAAATCGCACCGACGGCGAGAATGACGGCGGCGAGGAGTAATATCCTGATTTCGGGTTTGAACTTGCGCAGTGAATTCATATTATTCCTTCTGACAATTAAAGTCTGTGGTTGTGCGGGGATCTGTACTAGGCGTTGGAGTTATTTCTCCCTGGCCACTTAACGGATTATACTTTCCAGCACAAACATACGAACGCGGCCACTCACTTGAAGAAACTCGATAAGAACACGGGGCTTGGCTCCCACACCCCAAAGGCTCCCAATTCCACTGGATTACTGACGTTTCCACAAACCGAAACGTGGAGAGGATTTGCTCAACTATCTTCGCGTTCTCCTCCCTCTCTTGGTCGTATCGCTGGCTATAATAAATCCTGACGTACTCGCTTCCTTCAGATTTTTGCAGAAAATAGTGTTTCGTTCCTATTCCTTCGAATGTGTTATCTAAAATGTGGGGTTTGTTGCTCCCAAGTGTTTCTGTGGCTAATTCAGCGATACTTCTTGTATGCTCAATTCCAGAACCGATTCCAAGAAATGTAAATGTTTCGCCTACAACTCCTCCTACCGCCAGAATCATACAATTATCTCCAACGCCTGGCTGAAGAAATCCTCTACATCGTTCTATATAACTTGCTGGCATGAATGCATTATCCAGCATTGTCCAGCCTACCGGATACCTCATCTCAAACCCAAGCTCATCGTTGCGGTAGGTTTGCCAGTTTTGAGTATTGTTGGGAAGAGGCTTGGAGCTGTCAATTCTTAAATTTTGAGCTTGATTTGTTTTGTAAGTAGAAAAGTACAATAGTACAAGGACTGTAAAAGCTAACCAGATAAATATTGCAATCATTAAGTGATAATAAGCTTTCTTTTTTGGCTTTTCTTTGTCAGAGTTTTTTTCAAGACCTTTTCCAATTTTTAAACCAATAAATGTTCCTGAGGCTATAAACAAAATGAATACGATAGTTGGCAGCAGATTATAGATTAGATTAGTCCACTCTGGCCAGGGACTGTCTCCAAATATCAAAAGCCAAAATATTCCCATTGTAAAAATCATTGAAAAAATGGAAGCAACAAAGCCAATAATTGAAGCAATGAGGCTAAACACAATTGCGTATAAAAATCTCAAGTTCATTATTTTTCACTACTGTCTTTTTCTTGACAACATCTTTGATAAATGTGATTATAAAAATATTACCATTTGTATTTGGGTAGGTCAAATATCTCCGCCAAAGGCGGATCAGCCTCTGGCTGAAAAAATCAATATACTTTAAATTTATGACCCTAATTCGCCCAGACTTTGCCAAGGCTTCGTCCGGCAAGCAAGGCTACCAGGGGTCATGCCCTGAAGCTAAGTTGCAAAATCATTTAGCATAGGGGAGGGTGGATGTTTATGAATAAAATATTAACTTTTAAAAGGAGCGAAGCGGCATGAAGATATCGGGAAGGCCGGTGTTGATCCTTGCAACGGCTATAATTGCGCAGACCCTAATAACCTTTTTCCTGCTTTTTGCCTTGAGCGTAGAAACTCAAACAATCCTTGGTATTAGTCTTTTTTTTGTCTCAGTTTTAATTTTGAATTCTCTTCTTGTTTTTAAGCTGGTTGAAAAGAATATAAAAGATATAGAAAGATTTAATAAGATAATGATTGATAGAGAGTTAAAGATGATAGAGCTAAAAAAAGACATAAAAGAGATATCGAAAAATCTTAATATTGAATATAAAAATCTCTACCAGGATAAAGTTACCTATAGGGAAATGGAACTTCTTAAGAGTTCCAGGACATTGGAAGATGTCAAAAGGGCATTGCTTAATGTTTTGGAGGATCTAAAATCAGAAGGCACCACGCTTGAGCAAGAAAAGAAGCGGGATGAAGCAATACTTGAAAGTATCGGCGACGGAATGATTGTTACAGATGAGAAAGGCAAGCTTAGAATGATAAATAGTTCGGCAGAAGAGCTGTTTGGTTTTAAATTGGAGGAAGTTGCAGGAAAAAATATGGATGAGTTGATTGCGGTTTATTATGAAAATGGAAAAAGAGTGCCCAAAGCTGATAATCCCGTATTTGTTGCTCTGGATTCAGGCAGAAAGGCAACCACAAGCGTTCTTCACACGCTTTATTACGAGAGGAGCAATAAGACAAAATTTCCAGCCGCAGTTACTGTAAACCCTGTTATTATCGGAGGCGTGGTGTCAGGAACAATCACGATAATTAGAGATACCACAAAAGAGAAAGATATTGATAGAATGAAAACGGAATTTATTTCGCTTGCATCACATCAGCTCAGAACTCCACTTTCTGCCATTAAGTGGTTCTCCGAAATGCTTTTGGACGGAGATGCTGGTCCTTTGACTCAAGATCAGGCAGAGCTTATGACAAACCTTCACAAGTCCAACGAGCGGATGATAAACCTTGTGGCTACAATTTTAAATATTTCAAGAATCGAATCGGGGCGCATAATTATAGACCCTCAGCCCACGGATCTTGGAGCTTTGGTAAAAGATGTGTTGAAAGAGCTGCAGTCAAAAATTGACGAGAAGAAAATATCACCGGTCGTGAGTATCCACGGAGACCTTCCAAAGATAAATATCGATCCAAAGTTAATACGCCAGGTTTACATGAATCTTCTTTCAAACGCGATCAAATACACGCAGGAGAAGGGTGAGATTACAGTGTTTTTATCCAAGAAAGGAGATCAGGTTGTTTCCCAGGTTAGCGATAACGGCTGCGGCATACCCCAAAAAGATCAAAGTAAGATTTTTGAAAAATTCTATCGGGCTGAAAATGTAGCAAAAATTGTAACAGACGGAACAGGACTGGGGCTTTATCTGGTAAAGGCAATTCTTGAGTCGTCAAAAGGTAAGATATGGTTTGAAAGCATGGAGGGAAAAGGGACGACTTTTTGGTTTAGTCTTCCTATTTCAGGTACGCCTCCTAAAAGTGGAGAGGTAAGTATTGATGCAAGTGGTTGACACAGTTGTATCTTGACAGTTGATACTTGGAAAGAGCAAAATAGACTAAGATGGATACAAAAAATTACACAGTTTTGGTAATTGAAGACGAACAGCTATTGCTTGAAGCCATTGCCAGGAAACTTAAGTTTAATGGTTTATCTGTTATTCCAGTAGCAAGGGGAGATGAAGCGCTAAAGATACTTTCGGAGTCTGAAAAATTGCCTGACGTAATATGGCTTGATTATTACCTCAGCGATATGAACGGGCTTGAGTTTATGAATAATATACGGAAGAACGACAAGCTGGTTGGTATCCCAACTATAGTAGTAAGCAATTCGGCAAGCGATGAGAAGGTTAACAACATGCTTGCTTTAGGAGTAAAAAAGTATTATCTTAAAGCTGAAAATCGTTTGGACGAAATTATTAAATTCGTTAAAGAATTTGTCGAAAAACAAAGAAATGAAAAATCCTAAAAAAATCCTTATAGTTGATGACGAAGAGATTGTAGTGAATGTCTTGACTCCAAAGCTTGAGGCAGAGGGTTTTTTGGTTGACGCCGTTGAGGATGGAGAGCAGGCTCTGCAAAAAATTCAAGAAGACAAGCCTGATCTAATTCTTTTGGATATAATAATGCCAAAGCTTGATGGAATTTCAGTATTAAAAGAGTTAAAACAGAATGAGGAAACTAAAAATATCCCGATTATAATTTTGACCAATCTTTATGATGACCAAAAAATGACAGAGGTTCTTCAGGCTGGAAATACAGATTATTTGGTAAAAGTAGAACATCCAGTAAGCGAAGTTATTAAAAAAGTTAAGGAAAAATTGGAATAAAGATTCTATGGCAAAAATACTGGTTGTTGAAGATGATACCTATCTTGCCAATGCTTACAGAGTAAAACTAAGTAAAGTTGGATTTGAGGTCAAGAATGCTTATGATGGGGTTGAGGCAGTTAGTATATTGCGGACATTCACGCCAGACCTGATACTTTTGGATATAGTTATGCCAAAAAAAGACGGTTTTGCAACCCTTTCGGAGATAAAAGCAAATGAGAAATGGAAGAATATCCCAATAATACTTGCGTCAAATCTTGGCCAAAAAGAAGACAGGGAAAAGGGAATGCAATTGGGAGCTTCTGAATTTTTTGTAAAAACTGATTTTACCTTGAATGATTTAGTAAAAAAGATTGACAGTATGATAGGGTTGCAGCCAAATGCGGCAAATACTCAATAGATGCAAATAATATGTCTTCCTATGACAACGAATCACTTTACAATGCTTTATCAGAGCTTGAGGTAATTGAGAAAAATCAGCTGGATGGTGCTTTAGCGCAAAGCAGGCAGGAAAATGTTTCTCTTGAGGATGTACTTGTTGAAAAAGATTTAATTTCAGACGAAAATATAGGTAAAACAATCTCCGAGTTGTTATCTCTTCCTTTTATAAAACTAAGCGACATTTCTATACCGACCGAGATTTTAAATCTTGTTCCTGAAGTGGTGGCTAAAAAACAGAAAGTAATCGCGTTTGGAAAAGACAAAAATGGCTTGTCAATCGCGATGTCGGATCCAGGCAACTTACAGATAAAAGATTTTATAGAGAAGAAGGTCGGAATCCCGGTTATTGTTTATTACGCGACAAAAAGAGATGTAAATAACGCTCTTTATTTATATAACAAGGATCTTTCTTCAACCTTTGATGAGATTATAAAAGAAAATGTAAGACAGGCAAGCTCTGCATCCGGTAAACAGGCAGACCCGCCGATTACAAAAATTGTCGACGCGATCTTGCATTTTGCCTATCAGAATAAGGCTTCAGATGTTCACATTGAACCCGAGAAAGGAAAATCCCTGATTCGGTTTAGAATAGACGGCGTGCTTCATGATATTTTATCATTGCCGCTTGAGCTTCATAAGCCGATTGTCATAAGAATAAAAGTTCTCTCAGGATTGCGGACAGATGAGCATAGCTCTGCGCAGGACGGAAAACTGCAAGTTGGAGTTGAGGATGAACAGGTGGATGTTCGTGTATCGACTGTTCCAATAACAGGTGGGGAGAAGATAGTGATGAGGCTTTTGTCTGAGCGCTCAAGGCAGTTTTCTTTAATCGATCTGGGTCTTTCGCAAAATGATCTTAACAAAGTTAAGAAAGCATACAGTAAGCCTTATGGGATGATTTTGGCAACGGGTCCAACAGGTTCTGGTAAGACAACTACTGTGTATGCCGTTTTAAAGCTTTTAAACAAAAGAGACGTTAATATAATGACCATTGAAGATCCAGTTGAATACGATGTTGAAGGAGTGAATCAAATTCAGGTGAATGAAAAAACTAATTTGACTTTTGCGGCAGGCTTAAGGTCAATTGTTCGCCAGGATCCGGATATAATTCTGGTCGGCGAGATCAGGGATTATGAGACAGCAGATATCGCTATAAACTCCGCCATGACTGGACATATTGTTTTGTCAACTGTTCACACAAATGACGCCGCAACGGCTATTCCAAGGCTTTTGGACATGAATGTTGAGCCATTTCTTATTGCCTCAACAGTAAATGTGATCATTGCTCAAAGATTGGTTCGAAAAATCCATTCTCGTTGTAGAGTAAGCGAGGAGGTAAAAATGGGCGATTTAACAAAGTATGTCGAGATGAGCTTTCTTAAGAAAGTTTTTGGAAATGAGAAGAGTGTTCGAATATACCGCGGTAAGGGCTGCGAGTTTGATCACGGCATTGGATATGAGGGTAGAATTGGGATATTTGAAGTTTTGACAGTTGGTGATGAGGTACGAGAAGCAATCATGCAAAGAAAGGATGCAGCTTTTATCAAAAAAATTGCTGTGAAAAACGGCATGACAACCATGATTGAAGATGGGCTTGAGAAGGTTAAGGAGGGAGTAACGACGATTGAGGAAGTGGTGAGGGTCACGAAAGAATAATTATGGGTAATGTCAGTTTTGTTGAAAAATTACTCTTTACCAAACACTTGCTGGTAATGACAAAAAGCGGGATTGTAGTTGCTGATTCTATCGAAGCGATTGCTTCTCAGACAAAATCAGTAAAACTGCGTAAAGTCTTAGATATTGTTGAGAAAGATATCAGAAACGGTCAAACTCTAGCAAAAGCCTTAAAAAGGCATCCCAAAATATTCGATCAGTTTTTTGTCAGCCTTGTAGAAATTGGAGAGGAATCTGGAACACTGGATAAAACCCTCGATTACCTTGTCAAACAGCTTTCCCAGGAATATGAACTCAGAAAGAAAATTCAAGGAGCATTGTTGTATCCCACAATTGTAGTTGGAGCTATTACATTGGTGGGAATTGGAATGAGTTTGTTTGTTCTCCCAAAGCTAGTTGATCTTTTCGAATCTCTAGATGTTAGTCTTCCATTAACTACCCAAATCCTTTTATTTTTCGCAAACATTATGAAAAATAGCGGATTTCTGGTGGCTGGTGGTTTTATTGGAGCCATAGTGCTATTCCGCGTCCTAATAAGTCTGAGGGCGGTTAGGCCTAAATGGGACAGAATGGTATTGTCTTTTCCGATTTTTGGACCTTTAATTCAAAATCGCGAACTTGCTCTGCTTTGCCGAAATCTTGGCGTAATGTTAAAAAGCGGCCTTCCGATAACAAAAGCGCTTAGCATCGAACATGAGGCATGCGGAAATTATGTATTCAAAGACTATATAGCGCGAATACAAAAGTCTGTTGATAAGGGTAAAGAAATAGCCTTAGAGCTTAATTCCGGTCATTATTCTAAATTTTCCCAAGTTGCGGTTAAGATGATAGCTGTTGGGGAGAAAACCGGAAGTCTTGACGAGTCGTTTTTGTACCTCTCGGATTTTTTTGATGAGGAGGTAGATAATATAGCCAAAAACCTCTCGGTAGTCCTTGAGCCTGTAATTCTTGTCGTGATTGGACTTGTAGTGGGATTTGTCGCCTTGGCAATTATCTCACCGATATACGAGCTGACAGGGTCGATAAGATAATATTGAAAATGAATCATGAAGCATGAATCAAGAATCAAGGAAAACTACCTAATTAAATCCATGATTCATAATTCTTGATTCATTATTCTTGCTTAAAAGTCAATATGAATCAACAATAAAAAATAGACTTATGAATCACAAATCTCGCGGTGTTACAGTAATCGAACTTATTTTAATCATCGCCCTTATTGCCATCGTGGGGACGGCTGCAACTCCTTTTTTGTCAAATTTTATTTTGCGCAACAACTACGAGACAACGGTTGATAAAGTTCTAAGTTCTCTTAGAAAAGCGCAAGGTTATTCAATGTCTGGAAGAAACCAATCTCTCTGGGGAGTATGTTTGGCAGCTGGAAATAAAATTCGTTTGTACCGGGGTTCTTGCGCTACTCCTGCTTTTTCAGAAGACTTTGACGTTCCGGGGTCTGTAGCGGTATCCGGTTTGTCAGACACGACTTTTTCAACGCTTCGCGGAGAACCTTCTGGTACGCTTACGATTACAATTTCAACAGATATTGGGATAAGGACAGTGAGCGTGAATGGGGCGGGGATGATAGGGGTGGATTAATTTTCAATAATGAATAGAATACAAGGAAAACTTCTTACTTCCGAAAGGGGCTTTGGCATGATTGAGCTAATCATAGCTATGGCTATTTTTATGCTTGTCGCGACAGGCGGGGTGACAGCTGTGCTTCAGGCTTTTAATGTTAACCGGCTGGGGAAGGAAGAGGCATTCGCGAATTTATACGCGCAGGAGGGAATTGAGGGAGTCTTGTCGATAAAAAATCGGGATTTCAGCAATTTGTCGGAGGGGACATTTGGCTTGAGTAGTAGTGGCGGTCAGTGGAATTTTTCAGGACCGTTCGATACAAATGATAAATATAGGCGCGAAGTAACTATTGCTCAGGGACAACGGGACGGAAGCGGAAGTATTGTAGATAGCGGCGGTACAGTCGACAGCGATCTTTTTAAGATCACCTCAAATGTGACGTGGAATTTTTCTCCGACCAGAATTAATTCGGTTGATCTTGTGACTTATTTGACTCAATGGGATAAAAGCATTATTTCTGCTTCTGTTTTGGCGCGCATCGCTTATTATGATGAATCAAACAAAGACCTCAAGTACGCGGAGTGCGCGTCAAATTGCACCACAGCCTCCAACTGGACTACTGTGACTATTGACGGGGCGGATGACGTTGGTAAATATGCATCCTTGGATGTTGACGGTTCGAGGGTAGGAGTTTCTTATTATGAAGAATCAAACAAAGACCTAAAATACGCGCAGTGCAGTTCGAACTGCACAAACGCTTCCAACTGGGATATTGTTGCCGTTGACTCAACAAACGATGTAGGAGAGTATACGTCTTTGGTTTTTCAAAACGGAAGCCCGCGTATTTCTTATCATTATAAAGACTCTTTAGATCTAAGATACGCACAATGCAGCGCTGATTGTGCGTTAAGCACTAATTGGACTACCATTACTATTGATTCTGGCGGAGATACAGGCCAGTTTACATCGATCGGGGCTGATGGTACAAAAGTTGGCATAGCTTATTACAATCTTTCCAACAAAGACCTAAAATACGCGCAGTGCAGTTCCAATTGCACTGTTTCCTCAAACTGGTCAAATACCGTGGTAGACGCGTCAGGTGAAACAGGAACTTATGCTTCGCTTGCTTTTTCTTCAGGCAATCCGCGAATTTCCTATTATGAAGAATCAAACAAAGACCTAAAATACGCGCAGTGCAATACAAGCTGCACCAGCGGTAGCTCGGCTTGGGCAAAAGTGGTGGTTGATGCTCCAGCGACAACTGGTTTACACACATCTATGGCTATTGATTCCTCCGGTAATCCAAGGATAAGCTATTTCCGTGAGTCCGGTACCAGATTGAAATACGCGGAGTGTAATTCCAATTGCACTGTTTCCTCAAACTGGTCTTCGGGAGATATTACAGGGCCGCCCGGTAGCAGGGGTAAGTTTTCTTCGCTTCATCTTGATGGCGGAAGACCGCGAGTGTCGTATTATAATGAAAGCGCGAAAGATCTTGAGTTTATCAGTTGTGAAACAGGATGCACAAGTTCGGGGAACTGGACCAGAATTACTATTCAGTCGTTGGGAGATGTGGGACAGTATACTTCGTTGAAGATTAAATGAGTTTAAATCGTCATGAAAAATATGCAGAAATGTAAAGGTTTCACTCTCATCGAGCTTATAATATACATTACTATTGTGAGCATTTTTATTGTCGGTGCAGTTAATTTTGCCTGGGACGTTATATATGCTAGGGCAAAGAGTTCTATTCAGCAGGATCTAAATCACAGTCTTCGTTTTGCCGCCAAAAGAATATCTTTTGAAATCAGAAGCGCGCAATCGATTAATTCAGTTAGCAGCTCAAGCATATCTCTTGTTAACAGCGATCCCTCAAGAAATCCGACAGTTATTGATTTGAATTCTCAAAGAATCAGAATCGGCTTTGGCTCTTCCGGTTCATGTCCGATAAGTTCTCCATGTTTTTTAAGCCCAGAGGGCATTTCTATCACAAGCTTGACTTTTACAGATCTTTCAAGCGGAGTTTCAGAAAATATAAAATTTAACATTAGCGCGGAGACCGTGAGCGATAGGTCTGAATTTAACTCGAGTCAGACGATTGAGGGGAGCGGGGAGGTGAGGGGTGATTAAAGGATACATCGCCATTGCCAGTATGCTTGTGATCGCGGGAGTTGTGACTCTTATCGGAGTTACTGTAACACTAACTTCTATCAGCGAGGCTCAGGTGTCTTTATCAAGCCTCCAGGGCGACCGGGCATTGGGTCTTTCAGAGGGTTGCGGCCAGGAAGCGCTCTTGTATTTAAATGAAAACAACAGTTTGCCTTCAAGCATTGTTACTCCTTTAGGATCATGTAATGTAACCCTTGAATCTCAGACTGGCAGTGATTGGATATTTACTGTAGATGGAGAAATTTCAAATCACTTTAAAAAGATTCGTATAGAAGCAACAAGGTCTAATACCATAACAATTAACAGTTGGAAAGAGATATAATGGTTAAGATATGTTTGGAAGCAAAAAAACTATCCTTTTTATCAGCAGAAATAAGATAAAAATTGTCAATGTTGGTCCTGGCTCAAAACCCAAAGAAGAGCAAGTTGCGGACATTGAGTGGACCTCTGATAATTTAGCTCAAATTTTAGTTAAGTTTAAAAAAAATATTAAACAGCCAGCCCGCGTACTTTTGGTAGAGGATTTTGTTTATACAGCAAATTTGACTCCTGATGCTTCGATTAAATCAAGAGAAGATGTTAAAAAAATTGCCCAGGAGATAATACCGGAGAACCTTGACGAGACCCTATGGGATTTCAGGCAGTTAAAAGGATTGGGAAAATTTAGATTACAAGTTGTTGCCGTTTCCAAGACCATGTTTGGTTTTGTCGCCTCGGGATTATCCAAAGCAGGAATTGCTGTTGAGGCAATAGAGCCATTGTCAATTGCTTTGGCAAGATTTAGTCAAAAAGAGGACAGAGAAAAAGTTTTTGTTTATATAAATCAGGATGATATGCTGCTTGTGCTTGTTCAAAAAGGAGCAGTTTTATCCACAGAACACATAAGAGAGATTAGTGTTGATAAAATAACTCAATTTATAAAATTTGCAAAAGACCGTTTTGGAATAGAGGTTAGGGATTTGGTTTTTTGCGGGAATACATCGGCGATTGATATTGGTAAATTCAAGAATTTGGGTTTTAATGCTGGGATACAGAATATAAGCCCTATTATTAGCTTGGCAGAAAAAGTTGATCTAAGAGGCAGGGATGAAGACGTGCTGAATTTATTTTTGGGCGGGGGGACCGAAGGGGGACGAAGGACTCCTTCGAGGTGGAGAAGTATAATCGTTATAACTTTTATAATTATTATAATTCTGGCTGTTCTTGGATTTATGTTCTTTCAGTTCCAGCAAACACCAGATCAAAATATAATTAAACCACTCGCAATTAGTCAATAATAATTTCTCCTCTTGACAACCACCAGAAATTTTGTTTACAGTAAAATAAATGAGAAAAATTCTGCCCACCCCTAACAAAAAAGGATTCACCCTGATAGAGCTTCTTATAGTTATCACCATTATCGCGACCCTGGCAGTTGCTATATTTGTGGCTATTAATCCGGCTCAGAGACTGGCTGACGCGAGAGACGCGCGAAGAACCTCAGACGTTGACTCGATTCTTACTGCAATCCATCAGTTTATTGTTGATACAGGGGGAACTTACCCGGGTAATTTACAAGCAGGTACATTGATAACGCAATTGGGATCTGCGCCTTCAGGAGGATGCAGTGGAACAGTTGGCGTATGTAACATAGGCGTTGCTGAGGACGACTGCGAGAACCTCACAACTGATCTGGCTCCATACTTGCGATCAATTCCTCTTGACCCAAACATCGGCTCGGCCGCGGAAACTGGATATGCAGTTGATGTTGATTCCAACGGAATTGTAACTGTCACAGCCTGCGGGTCCGAAGGCGGAACCACAATCTCAGCCTCTAGATAACCCCCGTTTTTTCTTTTGACTCCTTGAATGGTCTTGTAATTCAAAGCTTATTGTTGTTAAATAAAGATAGAGCCAATATGAATCAAGAAGCATGAATTATGAATCAAGAATATAAGAAGATAAAATCCTTCACTGACTTAAATGCTTGGAAAGAGGCTCATAATTTGGTTCTTCTAATTTATAGGGTAACAAAAGGATTCCCAAAAGAAGAACAGTTTGGCTTAATTAATCAATTAAGAAGGGCTGTCGTTTCTATAACATCAAATATAGCGGAAGGATTTAGCAGAAATTCGTATAAAGAGAAGTCTCAATTTTACTCTATGGCTCTTGGATCATTAACAGAAGTTCAGAATCAGCTTATTATAGCAAGGGATCTAGGATATATAACAAAAGAGGACTTTAGAGCTTTGGCAGAGCAAACGATCACGATAAACAAACTATTAAATGGACTTATTAAAAAATCTAGAACCATGATTCATGATTCGTAATTCATGATTCAGTTGCTAAGATGAAGCGCAAAATTATCATTATCCCCATAGCCATTATCGCTCTATTTACCTTGGTGGGTGGTGGCATAGCATTGAATGGCTACTTTGGCGGAGGGGGCGACATTAGCTCTGATGCCACAACCCGCGGGTTGGTGGGTTACTGGAATTTTGAAGAAGGCACTGGCACTACCGCGGCAGATTCGACAGACCAGGGAAATGACGGTACGCTCACAGGCGGGCCGACATGGGTGTCGGGCAAAGCCGGCAA
>MFNO01000026.1 GCA_001782075.1 Candidatus Levybacteria bacterium RIFCSPHIGHO2_01_FULL_38_26 | reverse complement strand
TTCGCGATAGATCAGGTTTGGTTCAGGTAGTTGTTAATCCGAAAGTTTCAGAGAGCGCGTATAAAGCTGCTCAGGATTTAAAGCCAGAGTTTGTCGTTGAGATTGCAGGAAGAGTAAATAGTAGGCCAAAAGGCACTATCAACAAGGATTTACCAACAGGAGAAATAGAGATTGAAGCAAATAGCATTACTGTTTTGGCAAAAGCAGAAATATTGCCATTTGATATGAGCGGTGATCTTCATGTCGAGCTTCCAACTCTTCTTGATCACAGATCTCTTACTCTTCGTCATCCAAAAGTCGAGGAGATTTTCAAAGTACAGGCAAGAGTTTTGGAAGGATTTAGAAAGGCCGCAGAGGAGTTTGATTGTACCGAAATAGTTGTTCCGACAATTGTGGCATCGGCTACAGAAGGAGGGGCGGAGCTTTTTGAAGTTAAATATTATGACCACAAGGCTTTTCTTTCTCAAAGTCCCCAATTATACAAGCAAATGATGGTTCCAGTGTTTGAAAGAGTGTGGACGATAGCAAAAGCATATCGAGCTGAACCTTCTGTCACAACCCGCCATCTATCCGAGACAACGCAGCTTGATTTTGAATTGGGATTTGTTAGTTTTGAAGAATTGATGGACATTCTTGAAGACGTCGCTACTGCGATGTTTAAACATGTAGAAAGCGTATATACACTCCCTGAAAAAATAAAATATGGTAAAATTCCCCGTTTGCGCTTGCGGGAAGCACAAGAGGTTATTTACAGAGAGTTCGGACGCGATAACAGAAATGAAAAGGATTTAACACCTCAGGACGAGATTGACATTTGTAAGTGGGCAAAAGAAAAGCATAAAAGTGATCTGGTAACTATTACTCATTTCCCCACAAAAGCTAAGCCTTTTTATATAATGCCTGATCCTAAAGATTCTGAATACTCGCTTAGTTATGATTTGCTATTCAGAGGCGTTGAGATCTTAAGCGGCGGACAAAGGGTGAGCGATTACAATCAGTTGGTTAAGGCAATTAAAGATCGCGGCATGAAGACAGGAGATTTTGATATGTACCTTATGGCATTTAAGTACGGCATGCCGCCTGAAGGAGGGTTTTCTTTTGGGCTTGAAAGAATAACAATGAAGTTGTTGGGCATTTCCAATATAAGAGAAGCTAGTCTTTTCCCAAGAGACATGGAGAGAGTAGATGAAAGGTTTTCCTAAGGTTAACTTTGATAATAGATACTTGTACTTCGGTTCTTTGGGGGCTGTTTTAATTTTATTACTTTTTTATTTTGTAGCACTAGATGCTAGAATCAGAGAGTATGTAGGTAAAAATAAAGTAGAGTCTTATCCCCTTGATTTCTCTTTGAGCTCATATCCAATTTTAGCAACCAAAAACAAACCTGATATTTCTGCTCTTGCGGCTGTAGTTTTGGATGATGATTCAAAAAAACCTCTTTTTTCTAAAAATGCTAATCTTTTATTTTCAATGGCTTCAACGACAAAAATTATGACAGCCTTGATTGGTCTTTCTTATTATAAAATGGATGACATATTAACTATTAACTCAGACAATATTGAAGGCGTAAAATCAGGGTTTGAGAGAGGGCAAAGAGTGAAGTTTGAAGATCTTCTTTACGCAATGCTTCTCCCCTCCAGCAATGACGCCGCGCAAGCAATTGCTGATAACTATCCAGGCGGAGAGACAGCTTTTGTTAGGGAAATGAATAAGCACGCAGAGTCTTTACATCTTTACAATACGCATTTTGCTGATCCTATTGGACTTTTGGACGAAGCAGATTATTCAACACCTCTTGATTTAGCAAGGTTGACTTCAGTTGCTCTTGAAAATGAGGTATTTTCGCAAATTGTAGCGACAAAAAGTAAGGTGGTAAGCGATGTGGATGGAAAAGTAAGTTTATCTATTAATAACCTCAATAGATTATTGGGAAAAGATGGGGTAAATGGCGTCAAGACAGGATATACAGACGGTGCAGGACAAGTTTTGGTAACATCAAGAGAAGATGAAGGACGAAGAATAATTTCTGTGGTAATGGCGAGCAAGGACAGATTTTTGGATACTCAAAGACTTCTCGATTTGATTACAGATAATATTATCTATTTACCCATTCATCCGTAATTGCCGACACATAAGCAAAAAAACCATCGTTTCCTTCAAAAATCATAATCGGCATAAGATAATTTTGTTTTTCTTCTCCCATATAGTAGCCTAAAGTTACATTCTTTATAAGAATATTTGTATTTTCTCCAAAATAAGAAGCTATATATGCCTTTTGGTCTTTTAGCTCAAGGAAAGCTTGATCGACTGTTTTGATAGGATATGTGCTATTTATAGTGGTTATTGTTTGATAGTTAAAGTTTGCCTGAATAACCGTAGGATTATTTCTGATGTTAACTACCTGAGCGTTTATAGGAGAGGTTGATACCTCAGGGTAATAAATTGGAACACCATTTATACTTTTTTGAAAGAAATCTAATCTTATTAATTGAGCATTTGTGATATTCGACTCGGGATTAATCTGACCGTCTTGAATTGAGTAATACAATGTTTTTGTTAGATCAATATCTATGTCATCTGGGAAAAATGCTACTCCTGACATAAGATCTCGTGCGGCATTTATGGCAATATCCTGATTTTGGAAGTTATCGATAAAACTTTCCACTAGCGGATCGGACAGAAACGAAGAGGAAAGGGTAAAATCTCTGGAGAAGATATTATATGTTATTTCTCTTGAGGGATAAATATCATTGGTCCATCTGTATAGGTTTTCAGACAGTTTGGTTTCGGAAGACCTGAATCCCATCCGCCCAGTTTTTTGCCTAGCCATCTCAAGTGCGAGAAACTGCGGTTTTACTTCCTCTATTTTGTGCGCCCTAGCTTGTTCTAGAAATACGGGCAGAAAACCTGTAATTGTATCTATTGAATAAGTGAACTTTTGATCTGTTTTGCTGGTTGGGAAAGAAATCGGCGGAAGTCTGCCAAAAGAAACAGAGGCTGGAGCAATCTGGACAGGAATTAATCGTTCTTTGACAATAAGACCGATTCTAATAAGAATAAGGACGATAAAAAGATATCCAAATACAATAGCCGCATATTTGAAAATAGATCTTGTCCTTTTTGTTACAATAGTTAGGGTCGCCATGTATTGAGTATAAGGAAAAGTTGAGGTAAAATGCAAGAATGACTAGAGTTCGAATAGCTCCAAGCCCTACAGGTATTCCGCATATTGGCAATACCAGAACTGCGCTTTTTAATTATTTATTCGCAAGAAATCATAATGGGAAGTTTATTCTAAGAATTGAGGATACAGATAGGGTTCGTTTCGTGAAAGAGGCTGAGTCCGCAATTTACGAAATTTTGAAATGGTTAGGACTTGAATGGGATGAGGTTCATATTCAATCAAAAAGGCTTTCAATTTACAAAGATCATGCGCATTTGCTTGAAAAAAAGGGATATCTTTATAAAGACAAAGACGCATTTCGATTTAAGATGCCCAAAGATGGGAATACAGAATGGATAGATTTGATTGGGAGCAAAAAAATAGTTTTTCAAAATAATACTCAAGAAGACTTCGTAGTCATAAAATCGGACGGTTATCCAACATATAATTTTGCAAATGTTGTAGATGATCATCTGAT
This sequence comes from Candidatus Levybacteria bacterium RIFCSPHIGHO2_01_FULL_38_26, assembly GCA_001782075.1. GTDB lineage: Bacteria > Patescibacteriota > Microgenomatia > Levybacterales > UBA12049 > 2-01-FULL-38-26. The sequence continues at coordinate 18,864 of MFNO01000026.1, read as the reverse complement.
GAGAATTACTCACGTAATAAGAGGAGATGAATTTATTTCCTCAACTCCAAAACACATTCAGCTTTACAAGGCGTTTGGATGGGAGCCGCCAATGTTTGCTCATCTGCCTGTCATTTTGGGAAACGATAAGGCTAAGCTTTCAAAGCGCCACGGTGCGAAATCGGTTCTTGATTATAGAGAAGAAGGGTACCTTAAAGAGGCGCTTTTAAACTATATGGCGCTTTTAGGGTGGAGTCCGGGAGAAGATCGGGAGATTATGACTCTTGATGAGATGATAAAGCTTTTTGACTTCAAAGACGTCAACACAGCAAGCCCCATTTTTGATGTTAAAAAACTCGAATGGATGAATGGAGTCTATATTCGCGAATTTCAAATCTCAAATTTAAAATCTCAAATATACGAATTTTACAATAGAAAGTATTCATTGGAAATTATTGAAAAGACTGTTCCTCTCATTCAAGACAGGATAAAAAAATTATCTGACTATTTGCCGCTATGTGAGTTTTTCTTTAAAGATCCGGAGAAATATGAAATAGATCTAAAATCAAAGTCAGATTTATTAAAAAAGATTTACGATGCTTTATCAAAAATTGATAGTGGTAAATGGAGAGCTTTAGAGATAGGAGATAAGATGCAAAATCTAGCAAAAGATTTAGAAATCAAAAACAGCGAGTTTTTTATGTTTTTGCGAGTAGCAATAACAGGCAAAAAAATTTCTCCGCCGCTGAATGAATCCATGGAGGCTTTAGGCAAAGATAACGTTTTGCAAAGGCTTAAAAAAGTATTTTAGTTTATAATATTTTTATGATTGAACATAGACCTCTTGGGAAATCGTTTTTGTACGCATTTGAGGGCGTTTATTATGCCTTAAAACACAATCAGAATTTTCGGATTCATTTTTTGATTGCCATTCTTGTTGTTTTGGTAAGTATATTTCTTAAAGTGAATCTTCTTGAGATGGCGATTTTGGGAGTAATGATTTTACTTGTTATTAGCGCTGAGATGATTAATGCGTCAATAGAGCAGATGGTTGATCTTATCGTAACAGAACACAGAAAAGAGGCAAAAATTGCCAAAGATGTTGCGGCAGGCATGGTATTGGTTACATCGATAGGATCTGTTATAGTGGGACTCCTGATTCTTGTCCCTTATTTAACAAGACTGCTTATTTAGTAATTTGTTTTTCTACTATACCTCAATTACAACAGGCAAGACCAGAGGACGGCGTTTGATTGCACGAAAGGTTAACAACTCTGCTGTTTTACCAATGGTTCTTCTTATATGAATCCAATTCGTAACTTTTTCTTTTTTTGAACCAAATATGTTGTTTAATTCATTAGATAGCTTGTCTCGCAGTTTATTTATATTGCCATAAGTAAATCCTCTGGTAATAATATCAGGGTGACCGACAAGCTGTCCGTTTTCGGAGTCAATTTCCGCAAGTACTATAACAATTCCGCTGCTTGAAAGTTTTTGTCTGTCTAGGAGAACAAAGCTTTCCAGTTCTTCTCCTGATATTTCATCGACGTAAACTTTCTTTAGAGGGATAGATTTTTCAAACCTGGCAGAATCTTTTGTGAAGATGACTTCTTGTCCGTCTTCTGGCAGATAAACGATTTTTTCATCATATCCCAATTCCTGTGCTACGTTTTTATATAAAGCCATGTGTCTAAAATTTCCTCCAATTGGAATAATCCACTTGGGTTTTGTAAGTCCTGCCATTTGTTTTAAGTCTTCAAAAGATCCGTGACCAGATACATGAAAATCGCGAGAAACAGCAGAATATAAAATTTTAGCTCCACTTTTTGCAATTGTATCAATCAGTCCATAAACAGAAAGCTCGTTTCCGGGGATGGGATCGGCAGAAAAAATAACCATATCGTTTTTATTTAGAGTTATTTCCCTATGTTCCTTATTCGCAATTCTGCTCATTGCAGACTCTTCCTGCCCTTGACTGCCTGCAACAAGAAGAGTCAAATTGCGGTCTTGATAATTTTTGATTTTATCAAGTTCTACTTCTAGCCCTTCTTTTAAATTCATATATCCGATTTTTTCCGCGACTTCTTTTGCTTTAACCAATGACCTACCAACGAAACAAACTTTTCTTTGCATTTTTTCTGAGGCTTTTATGACTTGATTAATGCGGGATATATTTGAAGAGTAAGTGGTAACAATAAATTTGCCTTTGCAGTTTTTCATTTCTTTTTCAAAGCTTTCAAGAATTGTGATTTCTGATTTTGTATGTCCGCTTTTCTCAACTCCTAGACAGTCCGTCATAAGACACAAGACTCCTTCTTTGCTTAAAGCTTCTATTCTCGACATGTCTGTTGTTTTTCCGTCAAATGGGGTATTGTCAAATTTAAAATCAGACGCGTGATAAAAATTTCCCATAGGCGTTCTTATAAAAATATTGCTGCTGTCTGGTACAGAGTGGGTTACTCTGATAAAAGTTATTCTAAAATCTTCCAATTTAATATCCGGTTTTTCAAAGCTTACTGTTTGAACTCTATTTTTAGATCCAAATTCTTTTAATTTCTCATTTGCCATAGCAGAGGTGAAAGGCGTTCCAAAAATTGGGAATGACGGCAGGTCGTCTAAAAGAAAGGGGAGCGCTCCGATATGGTCTTCATGTCCATGGGTCAGTGCCATGCCAACAATCTTTTTTTTGGTTTTGAGAAGGTAAGAAACATCAGGAAGCAGGAGATCGACTCCAAGTATTGTTTCGTCCGGAAAGCCCAAGCCGCAATCGACAATCAATATCTGATTATTATATTCATATAAATACATGTTTTTGGTGACATCACCAATTCCGCCAAGGGGGATAAAAGAAAGTTGATTATTCATGTCGGCAAAAAATTCTTGATATTCTCGTTGGTTATTCGAACAGGGATATCTTTCTGAATTTTTCCCTCCACAATAAGCCTTGCGACTTTTTGACATATTGATTCTATTTCTCTCTCAAGGCTTCTCATTCCTGAATCAAACCCCAATGGTCTTATAATAATTGGCCAAACATTGTCGTCAATTAATATTTGTTTTTCTGCTAAGCCTGATTGATTGCGGATTTTGTTAAATAAATAATTTTTAGCTATTACTGTCTTTTCCTCATCTGTATAAGAGGGCAATTGCAGAACCTGAAGCCTATCCAAGACTGCTGTTGCAATATTTCCCGTATTGTTGGCAGTTGCGATGAATAAGACCTGCGAAAGATCAAAAGGATAGTCTATATAGTGATCTAAAAAGGCGCTGTTTTGCTCCGGGTCTAAAAGCTCGACTAAAACTCCCATTATATCTGATCGCTGATTTTGAGGAATTCTATCTAGTTCATCAAGAAGAATTACCGAATTTTTACTTTGAGTGTGTATAAGGCTTTTAATTACCATTCCTGGTTCTGCGTCAGGAATAACTCTTGATCGCCCTCTTAACGACTGTGCGTCTTCAGCTCCTCCTAGAGGTATCCGCGCATATTTTCTTCCAAGAGCTTCGGCAATCGAATATGCAAGCGTGGTTTTTCCAGTCCCCACCAATCCTATCAAGCAAAGCATAGGAGCTCTTATAATTTGGTCTTTTTTTCTTTGTCTTGTTAGAATGATTGATGACAAATATTCCAAAATTCTATTCTTAACACCCTCGAGTCCATAATGGTTTTTGTCCAAAATTTGTTTTGCCAGAGATATGTCCTGTGTGTCTTGGGTATCTTTATTGAAGGGTAGAGAAGTAACCCAATTAATATAATTGGCAATACTTTCAAAAGCTGGGAATGATCCTCCGGCATTGGCAGAAGAAGAATATTTAAAACTGGCTCTAAGAAGCTCTAATTCTTGCTGAATTTTTTCCAATAGATCAGGAGGTAAAGAAGCAGATTTTGCTTTTTCTTCTAACTTTTGTATTTGAGCTTCAAGAACTCCCGAAGAATCCATGTATTTATATAATACTACAAGCAATATTAAATTTAATAGTGGGTTTTTCGAAAACGCGGATTTTGCTGTCTTCCTTGGAATGGTCGAGATCTATCAAATCTGCCTTCACGTTCTCTTTTGAACTGCCGTGTTAAAGGATGATCTTCTCCGGGTTCTTTTCCTATCGGACCCCTTGGGGCCTGTTTTTGTTCGTCTTCAAGAAGCATTGAGAGGTTTATTCGTCCCTGTTCATCTACCTCGATTACTTTTACTTTTACCTTTTGGCCAATTTTGACTACGTCATTTGGATTTTTAACAAATCCGCTAGACATTTTTGATACATGTACCATGCCCTCTTTGCCTGGTAGAAATTCAACAAATGCGCCAAACGGAAGGATTCTTTTTACTTCAGCTTCGAAAGTCTCCCCGACAGTTATTTCACGAGTTATGCCAGCTATCCATTCCAAAGCCTTATTCACAGATTCTTCAGAAGTTCCGGATATTGTTATCACTCCATCATCGTTCACATCAACCTCTGCTCCAGTCTGAGCGATTATATTTTTAATAACTCGTCCTCCAGGACCTATTACCTCGCCTATCTTCTCAACTGGTATTGTGATTTGTTCTATTTTTGGAGCGTACTCAGATACTCCGGTTCGAGGAGATGGGATTGCATCTTTAATTTTGTCTAAGATAAACAATCTTGCCTTTTTAGCTTTCTCAAACACTTCTTTAATCTGATTCAAAGTAAGCCCAAGTATTTTAACATCAAGCTGCATTGCTGTAATTCCACTATCTGTTCCTGCGACCTTAAAATCCATGTCTCCAGAGAAGTCCTCAAGACCTAAAATATCAGTAAGAATTTTATATTTTTCGTCTTTTGTTACCATTCCCATTGCAATACCTGCCACGGGTTTTTCTATTGGTACTCCAGCGTCCATAAGAGCGAGAGCTGAACCGCAGACAGATGCCATGGATGTAGAGCCATTGGAAGACAATATTTCAGAGACCACTCTTATTGTGTAGGGGAATTTTTCCTGTTTTGGAATAACTAATTCCAGTGCTTTTTCCGCTAGGGCGCCATGTCCGATTTCTCGTCTTGACGGAACTCCAACTCTTCCAGTTTCCCCAACAGAATAAGGCGGCATCGAATAGTGGTGTATGTATCTTTTTGATTCCTCGCCTTCAGGAGATTCTATGAGCTGCTCTAAGCGAGGAGATCCAAGAGTAACTACAGTTAGAGCTTGAGTATCTCCTCTTTGAAAAATCGCTGATCCGTGAGTTCTTGGTAGTAGGGAAACTTGGCAAGAGATAGCCCTTATGTCGTCTACTCCTCTTCCGTCGGGCCTTTTGCCCTTTGTTAAAATGTTTTCTCTAATATTTTTAAATAAAATATGCTCTACTGCTTTTGCAACAAGTTTTTTATCAATACCGGAGTTTGCGGAATCTGCGATTTGTGTATCTTGAAAAATTTTTTCTACCAAATCTTCAGACCCCGCATTTGATTCTTTGTTGACTCGTTTTTCAATAAGATCAATTATTTCAGTGTTGTACGATTTTTCTAATTTGAGGATAAGCTCTTTTAATTTTGTGTCCACCTCAACTTTTTCTTTTTCCTGTCCTATTTTTGCGGCAAAGTTTTCAATAAAATCAATAATTTTTTTATTTTCTTCCTGGGCTTTTTCAATAGCTTCCAACATCTTGTCTTCTGGTATTTGAGCCGCTCCGGCTTCCAGCATCAAAACTTTATCTTTAATTGCAGTAACTACCAAATCCAATTCTGAAAACTGAGATTCAGTTATTCGGGGATTAATTAAATAGTCTTGTGCTCCATTCTTTTCTTTCACAAGACCTACTCTCACAGCGCCTATAGGTCCAGACCATGGAATTTTGGATATTGCAAGCGCTGCTGAAGTTGTTATAACGGAGAGCACGTCGGGCTCGTTTTCTCCGTCCACAGATAAGACAGTAACAATTATTTGAACCTCTTTTTTGAAATCTTTTGGGAAGAGCGGTCTTATAGATCGGTCAATAAGACGAGCTGTAAGTATCGCGTCATCAGATGGTCTTCCTTCTCTCTTTACCCATCTGCTTCCCTTAATTCTTCCTCCAGCATACAGTCTTTCGATATACTCAACCGTAAGGGGAAAATAATCAATATCAGGTCTGATCCCTCCCTCTACAATGGTCACTAAGACCATTGTGTCTCCGAGTCGACCTAAAACAGAAGATGTGGCAAGCTTTGCCAGTTCTCCGGTTTCAAGCGTGAGGGTTTTACCAGCTAATTCTAAACTAATTTTTGTTTTTTGTGTCATCTTTGATTCCTACTTTTTTTTCAATGGTAGAAGACCTTTTTTTGTTTATTTTTCCCAGGAAATTAATAAGTCGTCTTCTTTTTGCCAACATTGACAATAATCCACGGCGGCTGTGCGTATCGTGCTGATGGTCTTTTAGGTGTCCCGTGAGACGATTAATTCTTTCTGTCAAAAGAGCAATCTGGACTTCTGGACTTCCTGTATCACCCTTGGTAGTTTGAAATTGTTTTATAACTTCTTCTTTTTGTTTTGGTGAAAGCGGCATATAAATAATTTAAAATCTATAATTCAGAATTTAGAATAAATAATATTATAACATTTTTGTTTGTTGTTCTCAAGGAGAAATGTTAATCTCATCAAATATTAAACTGCTGTAGAACCCTTGTAGATTTTTGGCGCTAGCCAATCATCCGGAGGATTATCGTCTATTTTTTGATTTTCTTGGGTTTGCCAAGCTTGATTTAGTTTTTGTCTAACCTGAGCAGATTTTTGCTCTTCGAGCTTTGAAGGGGGCCAATTCTGACTTGTTTTTTGTTTTTTGGAAGCAAATAAAGAAGAGATATCTTGCGTTTCTTGGTCTTGTCTCGCAAGCTTTTTAACATGAGTTCTTTTTGCGCCTTGTTTGATAAGTATTGCCGCCATCTCAAATGCCAAAGGACTAGTTTTGGGGTCTTGAAAGTTATTTGTTGCATGGGCAATACCAGAAAGAAGGTTTGAAGCAATGTCTATATCGTTTTTTAATCCGAGAGAAGATATTACAGAAGCGATACTTTCAGAGACAGACGAGAATTCATTTGATGTCAAAACCACATCGCCAAATCCCTGATTATGTTCCTTGTTGTCAATGTTAATAACAGTAGTATTTTTGAGACTTTCTACGTCAAAGATTCTCCCCAGATCTGAAATCTTAGGAGTTCCAATTATGAAAATTACGTTTGGAGTTCCCGCGTTTCGTTTAAATGCGATATCTTTTTCGTTAAAAGTTAATCCATCTTCTGCTGCTTTAACAATTATATTTATATATCCGTTTTCCCGCGTGTAAGAAATTTTCTCTATGTCCCCTCTGTCTGGGAATGAGACAATTAGATCTGAAGTGTTGTCATCAAACATCATTTTTACCTTATCTATTCCAACCAACGAGGAGACTTCAACCAGAGGTTCGGTTGGGCAAGCTACCGCAGCATATTTGCCTGATTGCGCTAGGGAAAGGTATAGCGCAAGCGCTGCTGCCATCTCATCAATCCCATGATTTTTACCAACAGCAATACCAATCTTATCGTTTTTATCAAGCAGTTCTTTTATTCTTTCTAAGCTAAAATTATCCATGCCTAAGTTCAACGGCATATTAACATATCTTCTATTGCGAAGTCAAGGAAAGGCGAGATTATAGCGCCTGCTTGTTCCCCTTTTTCAGCTTTTGAAACTGGATCTTTTCCGCTCCTTAAAGATATGATTTTGCTTTCTCCAACAGCCTCACCATTTCTCTCAAGTCGCACTTTATCTCCTCTAGCAATTCTTCCGCTCAAGACAATTACTCCTAAGACTTTTGTTTTTTCAAATGGAAAAGAAGCTAAAACTTTTGCAGTGCCCAAGATTTTTTCCTCTAGTTCAAGCTCTTTTCCTTTTAAAACATCGGTGATTTCATCTATAAGCTCATAGATTAAACTGTAGTTTTTCACAAGAACCTTTTCTGCAGAGGCGAGTCTTGATACTTCGGGGTTAATCTTTATGTTAAATCCTAAAATAATTGCTTTTGTCGACTTTGCAAAAAATATATCCGAAGAAGCAATGTCTCCGGTTTTTTGAGAGACTACATTGATTTCTTTTGGCAACGCGTTAACTATTGCCTCAAGTGATCCAAGCGTATCTGCACATAGAATAACAGAGAGGTTAGTCTGGGGAGAGGATTCAGGTTCAGAGGGGAGAATCGCTTGTTTTTTATCGTTGGTTTTTACGCTTGGCGATTTAACAACGATGCTTCCAACGGGTGGAATTTTTACGAAACCCAAGATTTCAACGGCATCTCCAGTGAAGGCTTCTTTTAGGCGTTCTCCTTTGTCGTTGGTAATACTTCTAACTCGGGAAGCTTCTCTATCTTCAGAGAACAACTGATCTTTTAGTTTGAGAATTCCACTTTTAACAACAATCGAAGCTAGCGGTCCTTTTTTGGGATCAAGTTTTGATTCGATAACTACGGCTTTGAACTCGTTATCAGAAGATGGGGCAAGTCCTTTCATCTCAAAAACAAGCAGGATTAGCTCTAGAAGTTCTTTTATGTTACTGTTGGTTTTGGCTGAAACTTCAATCATTGGTATATCTCCGCCAGATTCTTCTAGTATTACGCCCTCTTTTAATAGTTGACCTTTAACCTTTTCTGGATTTTTATCAGCAAGATCTGATTTTGTCAAAACTACGATAAATGGAATTTTTGATTCTTTAAGAAGGTTTATACTTTCTTTTGTTTGTGGCATTACTCCATCGGTAGAAGAGACCGCCAGTAGTCCTATATCTGCCGCTTGAAGTCCTCTCCCTCGCATTTTTGAAAAAGCCTCGTGTCCTGGAGTATCGATAAATGTTATTTGTCTTTTTATTCCTTCATGCAGAAAATCTATTTTGGAAGCTCCAATTCTTTGAGTAATTCCGCCGTGTTCTCTCCTGGCGATATCAGTTTTTCTGATCGCGTCCAAAAGCGTGGTTTTTCCGTGGTCAACGTGGCCTAAAACCGCTACTACCGGAGGATAATGTATCTGTGATGGGGATTGCACTTTTTCATTTGTCTTTGCCATAACATATGATTAAATCTAATATCAAAAATCAAAAACAAGTTCAAAAATAAAAGTTTTTGGGTTTAAGCTAGGCTTTGATCTTTGCTTTTTGAGCTTTGAGTTTCTTTTTTGATGAAGCTTCAACCTTTTTCTTTGATTCTTTAGATGCAGACTGAGTTATTTGATCTGATTGTTTTGCTTCTGTTTTTTCTGTTTCTACTGCTTCTTCTTGTAATGTTTCTAACTTTTTTTCTCCTTCGATCTCGATCCTATAGCCTGTTAGCTTTGAGGCTAGACGAACGTTTTGTCCGTCTTTACCAATTGCCAAAGAGAGTTCTTCTTGCGGAACTTGGACAAAAGCCACTTTTTCCTCCATATCAATTTTTTTGATGTTAATATTTTCTACGGGAGAAAGAGCTTCTGATAAATAAAGCTTTGAATCCTCCTGCCATTGAATTATGTCTATTTTTTCAAGCCCGCCAAACTCCTGGATAATAGCTTGAATCCTAACACCCTTTTGACCAACGCAGCTTCCTACGGGGTCTATGCCTTTTTGATTAGAGTAAACTGCGACTTTGCTTCTGACACCGCTTTCCCTTGCGATATCTTTTATCAAAACGCTTCCCATGCGCACCTCAGGCACCTCTCTTGTAAACAACCCCTGAAGCAATCCAGAATTTGACCTTGATACTATAATTTCTTCGCCTTTTGACCCTTCTCTAATTTCAAGAACATACACAGTAAGCCTTTGATTTAGATGATATCTTTCATTTGGTATTTGTTCGGTACTGGGCATGATTGCTTCTGTTTTTCCAATATCAACAATTATATTTGGTCCCATGAATCGAAGAACTCTTCCATTGACAATAGTCCCGATTTTAAGTCTGTAGTCAGAAATAATAGCTTCCTTTTCTTTTTCTCTTATTTTTTGAAGTATTACTTGTCGCGCGGTTTGAGCGGCAATTCTTCCAAAGCCAGGAGGCGTGACGTCGTCTTCTTTATAAAATACCCTAGCTTCTCCGGTATTTTGGTCTAGGGTAGTAGAGTATTCCTCAACTTCTATGCCAGGGTGGTCTTTTTTATAAGCAGCAAGTATTGCGTTTTTTACAGTTTCCAAAACAACAGAAACATCCACGCCCCTTTCATTGGCGACCTGATTAAGCGCTAATGCAAATTCACTTCTTTGTACTGCCGGCATAATTTATATTGAATTAAGTATATCAAATTCGCCCAGGTTTGACAAACCGATGTATCTTATCTTCTTCAGTGTTGACATGCTAGGATCACTGATGATATCGTAGAAAGTGCTATGGAACCTGTCCAGATCGTAATATTAATTGTAATTGTTGTTTTGACTATACTCCTTGCCGCTTTGGGTGTTCAGGTATTTTTTATTCTTCGAGAGATCCGAAGAACAATAGAAAAAGCAAATAAGGTTTTGGATGATGCTGGAGTTATAACAGAAAGCATTGCAACTCCTGTCTCCACGTTATCCTCTTTGGCTATGAGTATTAAGACCGGGGTTTCTTTTGCAGGCTGGATAAAAAAAACTTACGAACATTTAATCAATCATTTGCCACACAAAGAAACTAAAGATCAACATGAAAAACAAACTCAAAAAGAGACCACGCAAGATGCAGGAGGAAGTGAGGCTAAGTTTCGCCAGGCTTCAGACTGGGGCTATATGGATAAAATGGAAGTCCCAATGCCAACAGGATCTGAGACAGAGGAAAGAAAGCCGATAACAAGAAGATTTTTCAGGGGAATTGATAGGCGACAGTGATTTAATTAGTCAAATATATTTCTATATTCTGCTGATGCTCAGCCAGTGTTCTTCCATAGTGATTGCGGCCATTACTGTCAGAAATATAATATAAATATTTGGTATTTTCCGGCGCAATGGTTGCTTTTAGCGCTTCTATTCCTGGATTGGCAATAGGACTTGGAGGAAGCCCTGGATTTATATAGGTGTTATAGAGGGAGTTAATTTTTAGATCATCCAAGCTTAAATTTTTCTTCCACCAGCTATTTTGCTCTTTTTGAAATCCAAGGGCGTATTGTACCGTAGCATCTATATCAAGCTTCATGCCAATATCAAGCCTATTGATTATAACGCTTGCGACAAGGGGACGATCCTGGGGGTACTTTGCCTCTCGTTCCACAAGAGATGCTACTGTAACCGCATCGTTTTTAGAGAGTGCATTTGTCTGACCCTTTTCAATACTGGCGAATTTTTTATTGAAATTATCTAGCATAATAGCGGCTATCTGTTCAATACTGGCATCTCTTGGAATAAGATATGTATCTGGGAAAAGATATCCCTCATTTTCTTTAAGTTTGCTTATCCATGATTCTTGATATGATGGAATATTGTTTTTTAGAATTTCTGCTACTTCTTCAGCTCTCTTGCCTTCTGGAATTGTGACCCAAATATCAAGACGTCCGGTGGTTAGGTTTTGAGCCACCTCCCTGGCATTCATTGATGGATCGAGTCTAAAGTCTCCAGCCTGGATTTCTTTATCCAGTCCCAACTGTTTTATCAAAAGAAAGAAGGCAGTTGGGTCTTTGATAAGTCCCTCACTTTTTAGATTATGGGAAATTTCTCTAACCCCATCTCCTCTATTAACAACAAAAATAACGGGCGTGTTATTGTTGGGGTCAGGAGACTTAAGCATGTTTTCCCACCATGCAATTGATGCCACTGCAGCGAAAACAAAAATTACTACAACTATCAAAAGTTTTTTCATATAATTTTAGCCAGCGAAAAATTACTTATCGAATTTTTTCCTTGTTCAAGGCTGTTTTTGTTTTCGCTATATAGAGTTGCTATTGTATCATCTTTTTTGACTGCCTCTCCAGTCTTTTTATTTAAAAATATTCCTGCTCCTTTTTTAGAAGGAGCTCCAAGAATTTTTGAAATTAAAGTTATATTTTTGCTGTCTAGACTTTTTATATTGCCTGTTTTTGAAGCCTTGACTTCAAAAGAATACCTTCCTGGCCTTAGGTCTTCGCTGTCAATATTTGAATTTCCGCCTTGTTCAAGAATTATTTCCTGCATTTTTTTAAAAGCCAAGCCCTCGTGAAGTATTTTCGTTGCCCAGCCAAATGAATTTCCATAGTTTTTTTTAATAAAAGACTGAAGCTTTTTTGGAGAATCCTTAAGGCAGATGTCCAAGAGGTTTCCTGCCAAATTTATACATCGTATCTCAAGGTCAGCCGGACGATTTTGTTTTTGCTGGAGCACCCTTAATGCTTCACGCGCTTCTAGAATTGGACCAACGCCTCGGCCTGCAGGTTCGTTGGTTTTATGGATAAGTACCCGAATTTCTATGTTGAATTTCTTTGCTAAATATTCAAACTTTTCTTTGAGAAGCTTAGCATCGTCAAGCCTATGGACTTTTACTGTTGTGCCATATGGTAAATCTATAACTACATGGTTTGATCCAAAAGCCACTTTTTTTGCCATAATAGAAACCAAAATTTTATCATAGCTTTCCAACAGAAGGGGTTGCTCAACTTTTATAATTATGTCATCAGCTGGCGCAATGCCAAAACTTCCTCCCCAAACAATGCAGCCGTTTGTTTTTTTTACAACTTTTATAATTTTTTCCTTTGAGAGATTAACCGGGGCTAGGACCTCCATCGAATCAGCTGAGCCGCTGGGGGTTGTGATTGCCCTTGAAGAGCTTTTTGGAATCCTAAAACCTGCTGCAGCAACAATTGGGATGACTACCAGAGTTGTTCGCGTTCCGGGGACTCCGCCAATTGAATGTTTGTCCGCAACGATTCCATCAAAATGGATCTGTTTGCCAGTTTCAACCATAGCTTTTGTAAGATAATAAAGTTCTTGATTGGAGAATCCCTTTGAGTAGGCAGAAGCTGCAAAGTAAGTCGTCAAAACATCTCCCAAGCGTTTTTTGGCAATTTGATCCATTATGGAGTATATTTCTCTATATGTTAGAGATTTACCGACAAGTTTTTTTCTAATAGCATTGGTTGCTTGAAGAATTTCTTCGTGAGAATGAACTTTTTGGTTAGTCATAACAACTACTTATCTCTTATTTGTTTGTAGCCTTGGGAAATGACTCCTTTTATTACGGACAGGAGAAAATAGAAAGAATTATTTATCATACGATATATCTTAGGCCAAATCAATACTAAAAATCTTTTGGAAGTTAGATTATAATCTTGCATAAGCTTCTTTTTCCTGCCTGTCGGCAGACAAGTTTTCAAGTTTTGCTTTAACAATTAATCTTTTCCATATAGTGCCAGGAGGAGTGCATGTAACCAGCGTTAAATATGAATTGTCGAAGTTTTGATAAAAGATTGTTGTGTCAGAAGGACTAACTATATCGATTCCGTATATCTTGTACGAATAGGTCTTGTTGTCTAAAGAAATATATATTTTATCTCCAGTTTTAAGCCTGAAAATATTTGTAAACATTGTTTTATAATCGTTGGCATTATAGAAATAAGGCAGAGTCGAATGTCCAAAAATTACCGCGTTGCCAATTTCTCCTGGTATGCCTGTTCCTGGATAATTAACCAAGTTTTTTGCCAAGTCAGTATTTTCTGTAGAGACTTTTGCGTTTTTAATGTTAATTTTTGGAATAGAAAGAGTATAGAGGGAAATTATGGGTTTCATAGCTGATGGAGCTTCAAATTCGGGAAACCAGCTGCTCGCATCGGTATAGTCTACTGCAGCAATTGAGCCTTGGGGAATAGGAGCAGTAATTTCTTCAGGTGTAATAGGACTTGAAAAATAGATCTGCCAGAAGGGCAAGAAGATATATGTGGATATAGCGCTACCCACAAAAAAAATTAGCAGACTTATTACGCGAAGCCATTTTTTGTAGGGTTTATATGTTTTCTTAATGTAATAATATTTGGTCATTGGGCAGTTACTATGATTTTTATATTTTCTGAAATCTTCGGCAGCAGCTTTGGCAGGAGAGGAATTTCCAAAGAAGAGGATATTCTTACTTTTGTGGCTTGCGGAAGCTTCATAAGCACAGCTTCGGCGTCTTTGTAAGATATCCCGGTAATTGCCTCAATTAATTTTTGTTGGTCTATTTTAGGCTTGAGTATGGCTTCAAGATTTAATAGAGCTTGGATTTCGTCTTGGTCCTTTTTCTCTATATTTTTAACACCTACTTTGATATTATCCTCATCTAATATTTGATCATCTGAGACATTTTTTTTAATATAAGATGCGCTTTGGGCGAGTAGGTCTTTTTTTGCGTACGATAAAGCCTTGTATTCAACAGTGCCTTTTAGACTCAGGCGATCTGTCTCCTCGCTAATATCCTTGTCAAAATTTTTCGCGCTGATAGATTCCGCGAGGATAACCGGCAGCAGAGTTTCTTCTTTTGAAATTTGTTTTTTTAAATCCTCTTCTGCTTTCTGGCGCAATTTCTTTGGAAGCTCTTCTAATAATTTGTCAATATCATCTTGAGACACAACAGCTACTTCTTTTTTTGTCCCGCCGGAGAAAGCCTCATCATTTTTAGCGGCAATCAAGGGGTCATTGCCGATTGAAAATTTAGCGTTGGAGGGAAGGTTAAATTCTGTGCCAATTTTTTCCGCGAGCACATTGGCGTTAATTTTTCCAGGAGTTGTGCCAGAAAAAACATCTCCCGAGGCAGACGCAACGGTTGCATTGTCTTCCAAAGTAAAGCTTAGATCATTGGACGAGGTTATTATTGAACCCTTTGGGAATGTTTTTGAAGAGCTGGTATTGTTAAAAATTGTTACAGTACCTTTGGCTTTAGTTCCTATGTCTTTTTTTCCACTCGTTGGGGTCGAGACCTCTCCGTCCAAAGAGACGGAAATGGACTTGCCATTGACTATGCTGTCATCATTATCTGCATTTGAAGCAGTTGAAAACACTACGTTGCTATCCTGCTTTACTATTTTGGGTTTTATATCTAAAAAAACCGTCGCTTTAGTTCCAAAAAAATAATAAGCACCAGCTCCAACAATAAGAATTACAACAATTACAGGGACAAGAATAGCTTTTTTAGCGTTGGTCGGAAAAGAGAAAGACGGTAGAGATTGCGGGGGAATTTTTGTCAGGAGTCCTTTGGCATTAGCAATAGCGGGTTTTACAAATTTAGGAATTGTTTTTATTAAGTTAAATGGCATGTTTGTTTTAGGATCTAATTTTGTTTGGGTGGGTTCAGGCTCGTCTTGCTGGGGAGAGAGAATTTCTTCGGTTAAGGCGGAAGCCTTCGGCTGTTCTTGTATTTGACCAATATCTTTATCTTTGACAAATCCAAAGCTTTCCGGAGTTAAGTTCTCATATTCGTGAGGAGGCGTATCTTTTGGGTCCTGTTTGTCTTGCTTTTCCAAGTCAGGTTTGATTTTTAGAGCTTCTCCCAAGACTTCAAATCCCATTTGAGTTGCCACACCAAACAGAACCGCTCTTGCCGGAAAATCACTTTTAAGAGTTGTTATTTGGGGTAAATGGAGGAAGGAGAGTGTTTTGCTCCATTGATGGCTAATAAATTCATAGTTTAGGTTTTTTTCTCCGTCGAATATAATTATACGTGAAGGCAAAGCATCTTGGGTTGAGAGTTGTTTGAGCAAATTGTCAACAGCGAGGGGTATTTCTTCATCAATATCTTTGCTCCTTGTTTCTGCAATTTTACCTGCCTTAATCAAGGATACTGTTATGGATCTTTTGCCAACGTCTACAAGTATAGCTGACAATGGAACACCTTCCTCTTTTTGCAAAAGATAGGATATTGCTTGGGAAATTATCAGAAATCCGATAGGAACTAGTTCTAATTCATCGCACGCTTTTTTTAGTTTTAGAAGTTGATCTTTTTTTATTTTGTCGTTTTCTATCCAGTCTTCCTTAACTCCAAAGATTGTTTTTTGAGGCTCTCTGTTATCTGGGAGATAACTTTGCGCTTTGGATATTGCTTTGTCGAGTGAGTCTAGGAGTTCTTCTTGTGTTATTCTATCTATAGAATCTTGGAAATATTCTTCCTGCTCTCCTAGGATATTGGCTTTTCCGATCTGTTCTTCAAAAACTACGGCATTTACTTTTTCATCTCGCAAAACAAGGACCAAGAAAAGTTCTGGCTTTTTCTTGTCAAATTTTAGAGAAAAGGGCAGCTTCATATTTTGATTTTATTTTCCTACAAGTGCATATAAGCGGCGTTGCCCGCGTCCTATGTTTTCCTGTTTTATTATTTTAAACCTTTCAACCTTGGATGTAAAATCTACATGCGGACCCCCGCAGAATTCTTTTGAATAATTGCCTATAAAATAAATTTTTACTTTATCTTGGTATTTCTCGTCAAATAGTCCAATTGCGCCAATTTTTTTAGCCTTTGTTAAGGGCATGAATTCGAAATGCACTGACAAGTTTTCTTTTATTTTATCATTTACAATATTTTCAACTTTTTTTATTTCCTCATCATTTAGTTTCTTGTCGTAATTAAAATCAAATCTTACCCGCTCGTTTGTAATATTGCTTCCAGTTTGATGCACATGGTTTCCTAAGACGTCTCTTAATGCCTGATGCATAAGATGTGTGGCGGTATGCCCCATGATCGTTTTTTCATGATGGTCTGCAAGTCCTCCTGCGAATTTTTTCCCGGCACCTGCTCGCGAAACTTTTTGATGCTGTTGCATTTTTTGAGCAAACTTCTGATTATCAAAAACATAACCTAAATTTTTTATTTGAGTAGGAGATAGGCCATGAGAGGAATAAAGGAAAAAAACATCATCGGCAGATATCTCAACTTTGCCTTTTAATTCATCTCCAATTTTCTTGTACTTTTGAAATATATATTCTTTCGCTTTTTTAAGGGTTGTGTCATAAGCACCTTTTTCTTCAAGAATTGTATTTTTTATGTTTTCGTAACGATTCAGTAATTCAGGATTTGTTTTTTTATATTGCTCAACAATAGATTCAATAACAGAAGAAGGATCGGATCCTTCCAGCTTGTAAAAATTGTCAAGACCTCTTCTTAAAAGCCTCCGTAAGATATATCCTTGTTCTTTATTCGATGGATAAATACCAGAGTCGATAATAAAAACGGAAGATATAAAATGATCTGTGATATTCCTCATTTGTATAGAGTTTGACTTGTAATTTTTTCCAGTTATTTTTTCTATTGCTTGAATTATCGGATTAAAAATAGAAGTTTGGAAAACATCCTGTTGATTTTCAACCGCCGCCAAAAGTCTTTCAACGCCTGCTCCATGATCAACATTTTTTTGGGGAAGTTTTTTAAAGCCTCCGTCTTTTTCCTTTTGATATTCCATAAAGACGCTATTAACGATTTCCATGAAACGACCGCAGCCGCAATTGGGATGACATTTGTCTCCGAATTTTTTGTCATGTGGGATATCGAATAAATAAAATATTTCACTATCTGGTCCGCCCGGTTCGCCAGGAGGCATGTTATCAGGTTCTCCAGACCTGGACCACCAGTTTTTTGTATCATAGAAAAATATTCTTTCTTTTGGATCTAAACCGCTTTTCACAAAAATATCGGTCCATAATTTCTCTGACTCTGCATCCTTTGGGATATTTTTATAACCTTTAAAAACCGATACGTAAAGTTTTTCTGCTGGAACCCCAAGCGTTTTTGTCACAAATTCAAAAATCCAGGGAATTTGTTCTTTTTTGAAATAATCTCCCAAAGACCAATTTCCAAGCATTCTGAAAAAAGTTATGTGCCTGTTGTCTCCGACTTCATCAATATCTTGGGCCCGAAAACTGTTTTGTACGTTAACCAGTCTTTTTCCTTGCGGATGCGGTTCGCCCAAAAGATACGGAACCAGTGGTTGCATTCCGGATGAGGTGAAAAGGGTAGTCGGGTCATTTTCAGGAACTAGAGATGCATTAGCGATTTGTTTGTGGCCGAGTTTTTCAAAGAAAGAAATATATTTTTCAATAATTTCGCTTGTTGTCATAGTCCATCTATTATAGCAGGAACTGGAAGTGATGATAAGAAGGGTAACTTAATTACATTGCTACCCTTTTATTATTTAGCGAAGAGATAAATCCATACTTGCCTAAGACTGCTGATAGAATCTTCTTTTGCAACACTTAGACTGATGGCTACAGCAATTATGACATAAATAGAAAAGAAGCCAAATGCTAGTATTACATTATTTTTTATTTTTGCTTCATTATATTTTGGTTTATTTATTGCTAATTTTATTATATTAATTATAATTTGAGTTAGGAATGCAACTCCTAGTATATAGGAAATAGCCTTAGTTATTTCTTGTATTACACTCGTACTAAAAGCTCCTGAGATCGCCGATAAATACCAGCTATATAAATATACCGCCCATACATAAGGTATTTCAAAAACGCTTAGAAAAGAGAATTTTTTACTTTTCATAATTTAATAATAAAGCCAATACAGCTATTATACAATATCTTCTGGGTATGTAATTAATATCCTGTCCACTTTGGCCTCACGTTTACACTAGCGATCGCTTAAGTTTTCGATAAGCTAAATTCCGCCGGGAAATAGAAAAATGAATTTACTTAAATATTTTGAAACACTTAAACTAATTCATCCAAAATATTATATATAATTTATCCATATGATAAAATATTGATAGGACTTTATGGATATATTGGAGATAAATACAAATAAAAAAGACGAGGTTGTTGATATAACAGATAATATAAATGAAGTTATTGCTAAAAGTGGAAAAAATAACGGAGTTTGTGTTTTAAGCCTGCTTCATACTACGTGCGCATTAACAACTGCTGATTTAGACCCAGGAACTGATCAGGATTTGCTTGAGGCTTTAAGAAAAATGC
Source organism: Candidatus Levybacteria bacterium RIFCSPHIGHO2_01_FULL_38_26 (assembly GCA_001782075.1). Lineage (GTDB taxonomy): Bacteria > Patescibacteriota > Microgenomatia > Levybacterales > UBA12049 > 2-01-FULL-38-26. Next base: position 83 of record MFNO01000026.1, on the reverse strand, counting down.
TTCCAAAAATTTCTTATCGTCATCCGCATGATCCAAGTCATGCTCCTGATCATATGCTTTCTTCTATCGTAGGAACTTCAATT
>MFNO01000025.1 GCA_001782075.1 Candidatus Levybacteria bacterium RIFCSPHIGHO2_01_FULL_38_26 | reverse complement strand
CTGTCTCAGTAACCGATCTAGAAGTTTTTACGGAAGTTACTCTAACAGCAGGGTTTTCTCCGATTGCTTTTTCTATTATTTTTTTCGCTTCATCGGTATTTTGTATGTCTCCGGCTTTGGCAATCTGTTCTGTCATTTCAACGTAAGAACCATCATTTTTCCTAGATTTTTTAATAATTTCACTTATTGCGTCATGTGGCTGCGGATTATTCGGAATCTCCTGTGCGATATCTCCGCCGCTTATCTTCTGTACTTTACCGTTTACTACATTACGGGAAATTTTTTCGATTGCTTCTACTGCAATTTCTTTTCTGGCAGCATCTGCTTTGGAATCTTCTTCAAAGAATGACTCATTTTGTTGAACTGGCGATGGTATTTCGGACTTTTTTTCTAAACCTTGCTTTTCTTCATGTTTTTGTTCTTCTTGGATTTGTATTTCAGGCTCGACAGATTGGACTGTTTCAACTTTTTCTTCTACGTTTGTGTTTTCCTCTGTATCCTCTTCCTTATCGCTCAATAAATTTTTGTCTTCGCTTTCGTAACGAATGACATCTCCTTCTAAAACCGTCATGCTGGCTTGTCCGGCATCTCTGGTGTCTTTACGAGATTCTGGACGCGCATCCGCTGCGTCAGACGCAGCTTCGTTTGCCAGAATGACGGAGGGATTAGAAATATCTTGCGAAACTTCTGTAATATCTTGTTTTTGTATTTTATCACCAAGTGCGTTTACTACAGATTCCGTTGCATCGTCCTCTGAAGCTCCAATTGCAATCCATGCGTCTTTTACAACTGCTGCTTGTTCTGCATCAACAATAAACTCTTTATTTGTTCTTATATCTTCTGTATTTGGTTCGGAGACATCTAAACTTGCTACATACGAATCTAATATATTACCCGCTTGTTCCGATATTGTGATTTCTGGTTCGTTTGCTTGAAAAGTACCCTTAGCTTCGAATCGATCTAAAACATTTTCTAGCGTATGGATAGATGGCAGGCCAATATAAGGACGCTCTGCTTGCGCAACTGGTGAAGCGGGTACTCTACTTGCTTGCCATAAAGCTTCTGTATGAGTAAATGCCAAATTTCCCGGAACTACTTTGTCGAATGAATCAATAGATCCAATTTTCAATTCTGATGTTTGTGAAAATAAACCGGAGTTTAGATCCGGTGAGTGCGTGCCACCGTTAATTGCTCCGATTTCTGTACCAAAAGATGGCGCAGGCATTGCTGAAGCAGGTGCTTCAATGCCTACGCTTATAGCCGGAGCAGATGATGATATAGCTTCCACGTTCATATTACAGCGTAATTATAAAAGAGGGATTACCAATATGCTTGATATTATTCTTACAATAAGCTGACAAAGATAATCTATTTACTTATTTATTGACTAAATCTTAATGTTTTGATAATATAAATCATGCACGCTAAATATATTTTTGTATCTGGGGGTGTCATATCAGGAATCGGTAAAGGTACAATAGTTGCTTCCACAGCGCTGCTTCTAAAATCCGCAGGTTACAAAGTCGCTCCGATAAAGTTTGAAAATTATCTCAATCTAGATGCTGGGACCATAAATCCTATAGAACACGGAGATCCATTTCTGTGTGAAGACGGAACGGAAGGAGATATGGACATTGGAAGTTACGAGAAGTTTTTAAATGAAGACATGGGAAAAGACAACTTTGTCACAATGGGGCAGATTTACAAGACGGTAATAGACAAGGAAAGAAGATTTGAATACAGTGGAGAGGACGTCGAAGCAATTCCTCACATTACGGATGAGATTATCAGAAGAATAACAAATCTTGCTCATAAAAAAAACGCCGATATTGTAATTATTGAACTTGGCGGAACAGCAGGGGAGTATCAAAATATTTTTTACTACGAAGCTGCTCGAATAATGACGCTTAAACACAAAGAAGATGTCCTTCATATCCATGTAAGCTATGTTCCCACACCTCCTCATTTAGGCGAACCGAAAACCAAGCCAACACAATTATCCGTAAGAACTTTAAATTCAATGGGAATACAACCGGATTTTATAATCGCGCGTTCAGAAAGATATTTAGATCAAAGAAGAAAAGACAGATTCGCGCTTTTTTGCAATATGCATCCCGAAGACATCATCTCAAACCCGGATTTAAAAAGCGTATATGAGGTTCCTCTGGTTCTCCACAAACAGGGGTTTGAGAAAAGAATTTTGGGAAAACTAAATCTTCCAAATAAAATAGCAAACCTTGATAAATGGGAAAGTTTAGTCAGTTCTATAAATAAAAAGAAAGGGGAAAAAATAGAAATCGCTATAATAGGAAAGTATTTCGGTACAGGCGATTACCAGCTTAGAGATTCATACGCAGCTCTTTTTGACGCAATAGATCACGCGGGTTGGCAGTTGGGTATAGAGGTAAAAACGCGCTGGATCGACGCGGAAAAGGTTGAAAAAGACGGGGAAAAAATAATAGGCAATCCAAACGGAATTATTGTTCCAATAGGTTGGGGAGAAAGAGGATCTGAGGGCATGATTAAGACTGCCTCGTACGCCCGGCAAAATAAAATAGCGTATTTAGGACTTTGCTATGGAATGCAGCTTGCGGTAGTTGCTTTTGCCCGCGATGTGTTAGGGTGGAAATCCGCAAACTCAACAGAAAACAATGCTGCTACAAAATATCCCGTGATTAACCTTATGCCAAAACAAAAAGAGTTTATGGAAAGGCGCGCGTATGGCGGAACAATGAGACTTGGAAAATGGGAAGCAAATGTAAAAAAAGGAACCATTGCTTACTCTCTATATGAAAAAAGTCTAACAAGCGAAAGACATAGGCATAGATATGAATTCAATAATAAATTTGTCAAAGAATTTGAAGAAAAGGGATTGGTAATTAGTGCTCGCTCAGTTGTAGAAAATCTGGTAGAAATTATAGAGCTTTCACCAAAAGTCCACCCGTTTTACCTTGGCACTCAAGGACACCCCGAATACAAAAGCAGGCCATTGCAACCCCACCCGATCTTCTTGGGTTTTTTAAAAGCTTGTGCTATAATCAAACCATGATCCAAGCAATAGATTTTGTTCCTGGAGACAATGTAAGAGTATCGGAAAAAATAAAAGAGGAAGACAAAACCCGAACACAGGTATTCGCGGGGACTGTACTGGCAATAAAAGGAAGAGGAGAGAACAAATCATTTATAGTGAGAAAGGTTGTTGGCAATATAGCGGTTGAAAAAATTTGGCCGCTGCTTTCTCCTAATCTTGAAAAAGTAGCCGTTGTCAAACACTCCAAAGACAGAGTCAGAAGGGCAAAACTATACTATCAGCGCAAAAAAATATAATGAGGGTAACCAACCCGATCGCCAAGATTGGGGAAGAATTAGCTGCGGAATATCTTCGAAAAAAAGGCTACAAAATAATCGACAGAAATTTTAGGAAAGGTTACGGTGAAGTTGATATCGTTGCCATTGAAGATCCAAACAGTTCTGAAAAAACACTTGTGTTTGTAGAAGTAAAAACTCGTACTTCAAATCTTTACGGTTCTCCACTCGAAGCAATAAATTATTGGAAATTAAAAACAATTATTAAAACCGCGCAGTATTATAAATTGATTCATCCAAATCTTCCAGACGCACTTAGAATTGACGCGATATCGGTTGAATTGTTCCATGCAAACAAACCTAAAGAAATAAAACACATAAAAAATATCAGTACTTAATAGTTTTCCTTTAGATTTTTTATTCTGTCTCTAAGAATCGCGGCAGATTCAAAATCAAATATTTCCGCTGCTTTTTTCATCTCTTTTCGAAGCTTTCGTATTAATTCTTCTTTTTCATCGGCAAGTAAAATTTCCTTATTTTCCAGTTTCCAAAAATATTCCTCTTTTTTTTCAGATTCTCTTTCTACCAAACCCTCTCTTATTGTTTTTTGTATGCTTTTTGGCGTAATATTGTTTTTTTTGTTATACTCGACTTGTACTTTTCTTCTTCTTTTAACTTCATCAATGGCTTCATTCATTGACTTTGTCTTTGTGTCCGCGTACATGATTACTTTTGAATCCAAATGTCTAGCTGCGCGACCCATTGTCTGGATCAGTGAGGTGCGACTGCGTAAAAAACCCTCTTTGTCAGCGTCTAGGATCACGACCAGGGACACTTCTGGCAAATCAAGCCCTTCCCGCAAAAGGTTAATACCAACAAGTACATCAAAATCGCCTTTCCTTAAAGCATCCAAAGTATCTTGTCTGTCAAGTGTTTCAACGTCCGAGTGAAGATAATTAACTTTTATTCCTTGCTCTTCCAAATAAGACGAGAGTTCTTCCGCCATGCGTTTGGTAAGAGTAGTTACCAATACACGCTGTTTTTTATCAACTCTTTTTCCTATTTCTTTCAGAAGGTCGTCAATCTGTCCTTTTGTCTGCTTAATCTTAATCGCTGGATCAACAAGTCCGGTTGGCCTTATTAACTGCTCAGAAATCCCGTCTTTTGACGCAAGAGACAGCTCGTATTCGTTTGGAGTCGCGCTCACATAAACTACCTGTCCCAATCTTCGCATGAGCTCTTCAAACCTGAGGGGTCTGTTGTCTAGAGCCGATGGAAGACGAAAACCGTAATCTATCAAAGTTTCTTTCCTTGAGCGATCGCCATTGTACATTCCTCGAAGCTGAGGTAGAGTCATGTGGGATTCATCAATAATGCACAAAAAGTCCTTGGAACAAGCCTTGAAATAATCAAGAAGAGTGTACGGAGGGTCACCCGGGTTTCTTCCGTCAAAGTACCTTGAGTAATTTTCTATCCCATTTACGTATCCAATTTCCTCAATCATTTCAAGATCATAGTTTGTTCTCTGCTCTAGTCTCTGTGCCTCAACAAGCTTGCCTTTACCTCTCAGCTCCTTAGATCTAAGATCTAGATCCCTTCTTATTCTAGGAAAAACGTCTTTGTAAGAACTTGGGTCAGTCATATAGTGCTTTGCGGGATAAATAACGGTTGAATCAAGAGAGCCTAAATCGTTTCCAGAAAGCGGATCAAATTCGGAAAGACTTACTAATTTCCCATCAAGTATTTGTATATTTATTCCTGTATCTTTATAAGCCGGAAGCAAATCTATTGATTCACCTCTTGATCTAAAAGTTCCTCTTTGGAAATCATAGTCATTTCGTTCATACTGAAGGTCGGAAAGTCGAAGTGCTAATGCTTTTTGTGAGATTTCCATGCCGCATCGAAGCTCCAAAACAAATTTTCCATACTCAACAGGGGAGCCAAGATTGTAGATGCATGAAACTGATGCCACAACAATCACATCTTTTCTGGTAAGCAGATTGGTTGTGGCTGAAAGTCTTAGTTTGTCAATCTCCTCGTTAATTTCAACCTCTTTTTCTATATACGTATCACTTTGAGGAACGTAAGCCTCTGGCTGATAGTAATCATAATAAGAAACAAAATATGATACTGCGTTGTTTGGAAAAAATTCTCGGAATTCCTGATACAACTGACCGGCTAAAGTTTTGTTGTGAGAGATAACCAGGGTTGGTCTGTTTACGCTGGCAATAACGTTTGATACAGTGAAAGTTTTTCCGCTTCCCGTAACGCCAAGAAGCACCTGATGCTCTTTTCCTCTTTTTAAGTTATTTATTAGTTTTTTTATTGCCTCAGGCTGGTCGCCAGTAGGCTTGAAATTCGAGACAAGATTAAATTTCATAGGTATATTTTAACACAAAGGGAATAATGACTCAGTTTGGTATTGTTTGTCCTATTGACAAAATATACGAATATTTCGTATAAATTATCAGCATGGCAGGAGTTTTATACAAAAAAGAGAGAGAAGTTCTGGAATATCTTGCTCAATTCCAAAGACAATTTGGATATTCTCCAACTTTGGCTGAGATAGCAAATGCCACGGGGCATAAAGCAGCCTCAACAATACACGCGATTATCCGTTCTCTAGTAAGCAAAGGTTATGTTCAAAAAGTTGATGGAAATAATAGGGTTTTAAAAATCATAGAAGAAAAGGCTACCTTTTCAATGATGGGAAGCACGCCGTCTATGGATTTACCGCTTATGGGCTACATTGCCGCTGGTAAACCGCTTGAACCACATTCCGATCCAAATGCCACATTCCAAGTCTCGGCAAGTATGTTGTCCGGCAAGAAAACTGCCTATGTTTTGCAGGTAAAGGGAGATTCCATGATAGACGATGGTATTTTTGATGGAGATTACGTAGTTATAGAAAAAGCCAATGAAGCATCAAACGGCGATATTGTAGTTGCTATTGTAGACAACAATCTAGCTACTCTTAAGCGGTTTTATAAAGAAGACGGAAAAATCGCCCTCAGGCCTGCCAACACAAATATGGAGCCTATTTATCCATCCTCACTTGTTATTCAAGGCAAAGCAGTTGGAGTTATACGCAAGTTCTAAGGATATTGCGTAGTTGAATAAAATGTATTAGTATAATCTAATGGCTAAAATTCTTTCTCCCCTCTTTCTCCCCATAAAAATCTATACAAAAACCACTAGAAAGCTTTATGATTGGACATTGCGTTGGAGCAAAACAAAATATGCCAATTTCTCTCTTTTCTTACTAGCTTTTTCAGAGAGCTCTTTTTTTCCTGTGCCGCCAGATGTGCTTCTCATCGCGATGACCGTTGCCAATAGATTCAAATGGTGGATATTTGCGACAATTACTACAGCAGGTTCTGTTTTAGGTGGAATTTTAGGCTACTATATTGGAATTGCCTTGTTTGAAACCGTTGGGAAGGCAATAATAGAATTTTACCATTTGCAGGAATTTGTGGAAATTGTAGGAAGCAAATATGATCAAAACGCATTTTTAGCTGTATTTACAGCTGCTTTTACGCCAATACCCTACAAGGTCTTCACAATCGCTGGGGGCGTGTTTAGAATTTCACTTCAGGATCTTATAATTGCATCAATTTTAGGAAGGGGAGGAAGGTTTTTTCTTGTAGCCGCTGCGCTTCGAATATTTGGAAATAAAATTTCAAATATTATAGAAAAATACTTTGATATTTTGTCGTTTGCGTTTATGGCGCTGATAATCATAGGATTTCTGCTTATAAATCTATTAAAATAGGAGTTTTTGATGGGAACTCTTTATATAGTCGCTACCCCAATTGGAAATTTAAAAGATTTAAGCTATAGAGCGGTTGATACATTAGGCAAAGTACAAATAATCGCCTGTGAAGATACCAGGCGTACCGGGCTTCTGCTTAAATATATTTCTAGTCAACAAGACCTAAACACAAAGCCAACTCTCTTATCGTATTTTGAGCAAAATGAATTTAAAAGAATTCCCCAGATTATAAATTCGCTTAAAAACGGTCTTAATGTTGCTTTAGTTTCTGATGCCGGAACACCAACTATCTCTGATCCCGGATTTAAACTTGTTCGAGAATGTATTGCACAGGGAATAAGAGTCGAATCAATACCCGGTCCATCTTCGGTGATATCTGCTATTGCAGTGTCCGGTCTTCCAACTGATAAGTTTTTGTTCTTAGGTTATTTACCCAAAAAACAAGGCAAAAGAGTAAAGCTTCTTAATGAGCTTAAATGTTTTGAAACACTTAAGCAAGTTCATCCGACCATTATTTTCTTTGAGTCTCCGCACCGTCTTCTAAAAACACTGCAGGATTTAAGAGACGTTTTAGGAGATATAAGAATAGTAATATGCCGAGAGCTGACTAAAGTCCATGAAGAAACAAGAAGAGAAAACATTAGCAGCTCCATTGAGCACTTCAATAAAGTAGTTCCAAAAGGCGAATTTGTCCTACTATTCAACTAGATTTTAAAACTTTTTTCGAAATCACTTTTCCGCTGCGACTCATCCCATAGATATAAATTTCTCCTGTTGCCAATTCAAGATTTGAAATTTCCTCATCAGATATGCTTTCAAGGTGTTTGATCAAAGCTCTAAGAGAATTTCCATGTGCTGAAATAAGCACGCTTTTACCAGCTATAAGATTCTTAAGAATTTCTTTTTTGTAATATGGCACCACGCGATTATAAACATCTTTAAGCGTTTCCCCCTTTGGGATCGAAGTGTCAAAACCTCTTCTGATCTGAAAAAATTTATCTTCGCCAACTTCTTTTTTTATTTCCCATTTGTTCTTCCCGGTAAAGATACCGTAATCCCTTTCGTTCAGAGCCTTGTTTTCAATTACGGCAAGATTTTCACGACCTAAAATTTTTTTTATCTCATCGAGAGTCTGCTTGGCGCGAATAAGAGGAGAGGAGTATGCAATATCAATTTTTACGCCTTTTAAAGCCCTGCCGGCAGATCGTGCCTCAACTTTTCCTTTTTCACTCAAAGAAATGTCCGTCCACCCTGTCCAAATGCCTTTTGCATTCCACTGCGATTCGCCATGACGAACAAGTATCAAATGTGTCATACGTATACTTCACCGTTTATTCCATTTACAGTTGCGACAAGACCTTCTCTTAGGACATGATTTGATTGAGGTGTTCCAACTACGACTGGTTTACCAATTCTTCGCAAGTATGAATTTTGAGATATGTGATAAATATGATTAGCTAATACCAATGCTTTAGATTTATTGGTAACCTCCGAAAGTCTCAGTCGATTGGTTAAAACTACCGCAATATCACCTGTTTTTAATTTGTGTACATCGTTAGGCTTTTTTATAATTTTAATGTGCCCGCTAGCAATACCAGGGTATATGGAGTCTCCTTTTAATAAAACTCGCCGGATTCTATGGGGACTTTTTGGAATATTTACTCCTAAAATCACAGTTTCTTTTTTTGGAACTTTCGCCAAATCATCAACAAGGTATTTTATCCCAATTGTCGTAAGTGGCTTTATTTTTGTTACAATAATCCGGTCTTTATCAACGCAAAACTCCACTTCCTGAGGAAAATAGTAATAATCTTGAATTTTTTTCCCCCAAAAGGCAAGATTTATAATTTGTTCGTCAGAAATTTTTTGAGTATTTCCAATTCTTAAGATTTTACTTACTATTTTTAAATCTCGTTTTGAAACCTTGTATTGGTTTCCAGTATCGCTACCTTCAAATATCACGACAGTTTTTCTATCGTTTTCTATTGGATCTATCGTAAACATGATTAAAGAAAGGGGAGCATCAGGAATTTTGTAAACAAAAATCGCGGGTTCAAAACTTGGGTAATCAATGTTTTTGCCCTCAGCATACATCTTCCACAATTCATTAATTTTTTGCATTAGATTTGCTTCTCCTTTAACATTCTTAAATTTCTTTTTGCTAAAAGAGGCAGTAACAACAACGTTTGCATCCTTAAAAGGACTCTCCAAGCCTTTATAAGCTCTGAAAATTTTACCCGATACGATTTGTGGAACTTTTTGGTGACCGAAGAAAAATTCTCGAAATGAGTTGGCTGTAACTGCAAATCCCTCTGGAATAGGAATTCCGAGGCTTGAAGCTTCGGCAAATCTCGTTGCTTCTATGCCAACTTCATTCTCATCGTTTTTAGAAATATCAGAAAGCAACACTACAAAGTCTGTGTTTTTTACCATATCAGCGGCCGCTTGTGTCCCAATCTCGACTAACAACTTCAAATTTATCCAGCTTCTTTTTAAACAATGCTTTTATCTTTTCTAAATCTGTCTCGTTTTTAGCCTCAAATCGCAATACCAGCGTTGGCGTATTTGACGACGCCCTCACAAGTCCCCATCCGCCATCCATGTATACTCTTGCTCCGCTTATGTCAATTACCTTATATCCTTCATTCATAAAGTCAGACTTCATCTGATCAACTACTTTATATTTGTCTTCGTCAGTTGTTTTGACCTGGATCGTTGGAGTTGAGATATAATAAGGAGTATCTTTAATAATCTCCGATAGCGGTTTGTCTTGTGTCGAAAGGTACTCAAGAAGCTTAAGACCTGCAAATACAGCATCGTCAAAACCATAAAAATCGTCCACGAAAAAAATATGTCCGCTCATCTCTCCTGCCAAAGCCGCATTTTCTTCCTTAAGTTTTGATTTGATATAAGAGTGTCCGGTCTTCCACATGATAGGAATTCCACCGTGAGCTTTTATATCTTCCGGCAATGCTTCAGAGACTTTTACGTCAAAGATAATCTTAGCATTCTTACGTTTGGAAAGAACTAGACGGGAAAGAAGAATAATATATCTGTCCGGCCAAATAACATTGCCTTTCTCATCAACCAATCCTAACCTGTCTCCATCGCCGTCAAACGCAAACCCAAAGTCACATTTATTCGCAACAGTCTGTCTTCCGGTATCTTCCATCATGGCTACTCCGTCTGGATTGGGCGTGTAATTTGGATAAGCAGGATCCACATTTGTAAAATGCTCAATGACTTCGCATCCCGCCTTTTTTAGAATTTCAGGTGCAAACATTCCGGCTGTCCCATTGCCGGTATTTACTAATATTTTAAATTTTTTGCTTATCTTTGCTCTGGAGAGTAAGTCTTCCATATAAGCATTTTTTATGTTTTCTTTTCGCACTGTTCCAACGCCCTGTGAAAATTTCTCCGCAGAAATTGTATCGTAAACTTCAATAAGCTCGTCTGTAAGAAGAGTATAGGAAAAATCTCTGCCAAGTTTTACTCCGTTCCACCCGGCAGGATTGTGGCTTGCTGTAACCATAACCAATCCCTTAATTTTCAAATAATACTGAGACCAGTAGCTCATTGGCGTGGTAACAGTTCCTATATCAACAACATTTATCCCGCATTCTATAATTCCCTTAATTACATTCGCGTGAAAACTATCTGATGTAGCACGGGCGTCGTGACCCACCACAGTCTCTGATATATTTCTTTTCCTAAGAAAGGTGCCAAAACCTCTGCCGATAAAATACATCGAAGTATCATTCAACTCATCCTCTGCCTCGCGTCCGCGAAGATCATACTCACGAAACATTGTTCTTTTTAGAAATGGCATATTTACATGCTAAATCCCAAGGAGAAAAAAGTCAATCGCCTTTTTCAAGGAATAGGGGAGAGTACCCGTTTTAAGCCCAATTTCTATGTCAAAAAGGTTTTTGTGCGATTTTAAAAGTTTTTCCAAAGAAATTAACCCTGCTTGCTTTTCAAGCTTACCCCTCTGCCAAGGTGCCAATCGCGCAACTTCGTCTACAGGCGTTTTGTTTTTTTTGTCCAAAATTGATAAAAGCAGTCTTGTTTGCCGCTGAAGCATAAAAAAAATTAACTCAACTTCTGTGTTTTGCGAAGACTTGTGAAAAAGATCTATTGATATTTTGTAATTTCCAGGTTTAATACTATCCAAAAACAAAAAAATGTTTTTTGGAATCATGAACGATTTAACAACAGGTTTATCTAGAAGGCTTATTTGACTTCTAGAAAGCTCCTTACCCTCCCAGAAAGTTAGGTCAAAAGATTGATTGTTCTTATTTATGTACTCTAAAATATTTTTTGTAAATGTACTGTTTAACTTGTTTTTAGAAAAAAAATTTTCTATAAATATTTTTTTTTCTGATAAAAATAGGTCATTTTTTTGGGATGCTTGAATAAATTCTTCCAACTCAAATTGACCATCAAAGGATATCTGGCTTGTTGATTGTTGTTTTTGATCCAGTAAATATTTTCTTGACGACACAATATCATCCCCGTGAATAATAGTAATCATATTTTTTCTTTGTATTCTTTAAAAAGCTTATTTGCCAAAGCTTCAAGTCTTCGTCCGTGGCTTCTGTGAGGAAGAAGAGCGCCAGAAAAATTTTTGGGAATGTGTAAAAGCTCGTGTATCAAAACCTTCTTTTTTGAATCACTGTCTAACTTGTCAAAATGCTTGGACAACACTTCTATTACGTATGCCGGTTCAATACCAAGCGCTCTTTGAAAAATCTTTGGATACGACCAAATTCGGGCATAAGATCTGGACTTTGAACCTTCCGTCCTAAAACAAAAAATTCTCGATATCTTAATATGCGGCAAATCTAACACTTTTAGAATTTCTTTTAAATTTTTTTTTACGTCTATGGCTTCTTCCCACTCCAATTTTTTATTTTTTGCGTTCGCCATTTTACTTCTAATTTTTGATTTTTGCGCTTTGAGCTTTTAGTCTTTTTAAGTATGTCTGTCCGCAACACTTGATGCAGCGTACGCAACAGGTTTTGTTTTTGCTACAAAACCATTTCCCGAAACAATTCCAACGACTTCTTTTATCATTTCTCTTGTATCTCCGTGCTCGCCTACATCAATATGAATTTCAAGGTTGTACGATGGCGATTTTCCATTGAGGCTTTTTTTGAGCTTTGGAACAAAATCTGTCGCAAAATAAAGAGATTCATAAGTCTCCGCGTAAATTTTTTCCCTTAGAGTATGGATATTGGGAACTTCCTTTCTTCTCCAAAAATATTTTCCTCCAAAACCCCGCCTGTGAACAAGTATTGCCGTAACGAGGTTAATAACATGTTTTCTATTTGGGGATGAATTCTTTTCATGAGAATCCGTGCCGACAACAAGGCTGTAGACCGAATCCGGCTCTTCCTCCAAAAATGACTTTATGAGCTTAATAACTTCTATTATTGAAAGTTCTCCGTGCGTAACGCTTTGAAAAACCGCCTCGTTAATATCGCTTCCACCAGCCATAGATCCTCCTAAAAATACTGATATATTATATCATATCTTAAGGAGCCACTTGACTAATCTTTCCGCAAAAACTACTTTAGATTTAACCGCCTCGCTTGGGTTTTTTTGCGGATGATTTGAAAAATCTCTTCTTGGAATAAATCTTATTTGAGAACCAACCAGCTCTTCTACCGTTCTGGCAAGCAACGGCTCGCCTTTGACTTTCTCTATTTCTTTTAGAACTTTATAGTCTTCGTGATGTTCTCCGTTTTCTTTTGTCAACGAAAACTGGCTAAAACCAGCTCTTGTCCCCGAAAGTAAAAAAGGAGTAACAGCGACAATGCTTTTATCTGACCAAACGGAATTAAATGCCGTTTTGTAATACGAAGCGATTATATATTGATCTACTTCTTCTTTGGACCACCCGGTCTCAGTTATAAAAACAGGCAAGTCTTTGTCTGCTAAAAGATCAGCGAGTTGTTTTTCGTACCTAAAACTGGCAATACTACGCCTGCTCAAAACATTAACAGGTTGTCTAAATCCGGGATTTGGGTAGGAATGACTTGAGATTCCATCGATTTTAGTAAAGACATCTGGAAAAGCATTGTACATTTCCTGCATAAACGTAAATTGATTCCTAGATGTTGTTCCATTGTTTTCGGCCGCGTTGTCAAGTCCAGCGGAAATTATAAAAAAATCCGGATTTTTAGCTTTGAAAGCATCTGAAGCATAACTTAGAATTTGAGCATATTCTGCCGCGTTTGTCTCTCCTCCCCATTCATCCGCTCGATTTGTCTCGTTAAAAACGATAATATATCTATTGGCAGTTGGCCACTTCAAAGAATCAAGAAAATTCGCAAAGTCCAATATGTCAGAGGGTTCGGGCTTTCTCCATACGTTGTTGTTAAAATAATAATTTTCTGTCGCAAGTCTCATAATTGGGATCACATGAAGAGTCTTCGCATCATCCATAAATTTTTGCCATTTGTCTAAATCCCTGTCCCCGGCTTGAATAGGAATAGTAACGTATCCAAAATCCCCGCCGTTTGAATTTATCAAACTTGCCGCATCATTTATTTCTGACGGGAACAATATATGAACGCCAAATTTGTTATTTGGCAGCGAAAGAGGATCCGCTATCGCATACACCACCCGCGCTAAAGAATGCGAAAACAGTAATACAAAAAAGGATAAAATTAATAATCTCGAAGCTTTTTTCATATCGAAGCTCAGTGACTATAGTATAACACTTATATCCTGATTCCCAGTATCGACAGGAGTTTAAGCAGAGTCGAGGACATTTTTGGCTTTTTGGCAATTTCAACCAGAAAATTCAGCGCATTTGGAGTATCCAGGTCATCGTCCATAATTGAGGTAAATTCCTCAACGCATGAGCTGTCAATTGTTGCTGTTTTATCAGACATGTTTGTAAGTTTTTTAATCGATGAAAGTTGTCCAGTCGTATATTTTAATTCTTCTTCATCAAACTCCCATGGTTTTCTATAATGATGCGTTAGAAGAAAACATCTTATATCGTTTGGATTGTACTTTTTTAGCAGATCCGAAACCATAATAAGATTACCTAAAGACTTTGCCATTTTTTCACCTTCATACAAAACCATAGCAGTATGCATCCAATATTTCACAAAAGGAATTTTGCCTGTAAAAGTTTCTGATTGGGCAATTTCACTTTCGTGGTGCGGGAAAATGAGATCGCGGCCGCCTCCATGAATATCAATTTGACGCCCCAGCGTATCTTTTATCATTGACGAACACTCTATATGCCACCCGGGTCGTCCTTTTCCAAAAGGGGAGTCCCATGCCGGCTCGTCTGGACTAGATTTCTGCCACAAAAGAAAATCAAGAGGGTTTTTTTTGAGCGGATCAGCTGGATTTCCGCCTCTTTCTTTAGAAAGAATCAGCATCTGCCGGGTATTAAAATGAGATAATTTCCCATATTTTTTAAATTTGTCAATGTCAAAATAAACATTTCCGTTGTTTTCGTAAGCAGTTTTTTTATGGATCAATGTTTCAATGATACCTATCATAGTATCAATAGCATTTGTCGCTTTTACATAGTTTGTAGGTGGTAGCACGTTAAGCATCTTCATGTCTTTTAGAAATACACCAGTCCAAAAATTACCAAGTTCCCTCCAATCTCTGCCTTCTTCCTTGGCTCTTTTCAGAATATCATCATCAATGTCTGTAACATTTTGAGTATATTTAACATCAAAGCCTCTAAACTTAAAATACCTTACAAGAGTGTCAAAGAAAACATAAGTAAAAGCATGGCCAAGATGAGTAGTATCGTAGGGAGTTATTCCGCAGACGTACATTTTCACTTTTTTATCCTCAAGAGGAACAAATTTTTCTTTTGATTTGGATAGGGAATTATACAGCCTAAGCATCAATATATTATAACACTGTCCATTATAATACTGCTCTATCCAATTATACACGAGTATTGTATAATTTATGCACTAAAGGAAGCTAAAGGCAACCCGTGTAGACACGAGACAATGACTATGATACAAAAAAGGGGCAAATTATGAAGAAAATACCAGATAATCAAATAGCTTTTTATCAATCACCTGACGGTTCTGTAAATATCGAAGTTCTTTATGCTGAAGAAAACATCTGGCTAACGCAGAAAAAAATTGCAGAGCTTTTTGATACAACACCTCAAAATATTACACAACATCTAAGACAAATTTATAAAGATGGTGAGATTCATCCATCTGCAACTTGTAAGGATTTCTTACAAGTTCAAACAGAAGGTACGCGCGAAATAAAACGGAGCACCAAAATGTATTCTTTGGAAGCTATTGTTGCCGTTGGGTATCGGGTCAATTCCGAATCTCTGACTTTGATCGAGTAGTTAAAAAACTGATTAAAGGAGAGAGTAAAACCGGAAGTAAAATAAAGAAAAATAAGTAGTAATTTATGTACACGCCGAATAAATCAATATAGGAAAATTGTGATAAAACAATCAACGAGTTAGAGGTAAAAATTAAAGAGAATTTGAGGAAAGTGGGGTTTGAGATATGAAAAAATTGAATCCATCAGAGATAATCATTTACCAAACCGAAGACGGGCAAACCAGGATCAATGTTTCGGTTCAGGACGAAACAGTTTGGCTAACCCAAGAACAGATGGCAACGTTGTTTGACAAAGGCCGTTCAACCATAGCGGAACACATTCTCAATGTATTCAGGGAAGGAGAGTTGGATGAAGATTCAGTCTGTCGGGAATTCCGACAGACTAGGAGCGACGGCAAATAATACGCAGTTAAACATTATAACCTTGATGTCATTATCTCTGTTGGATACAGGGTAAAGTCTCAACGCGGCACCAAATTTCGTATTTGGGCAACACAAGTCTTGCAAGAGTTTATTGTAAAGGGCTTTGCTATGGATGATGAGCGTCTCAAAGAAGAGGAGAGTCAGCGTTTGGCATTAGGCTGGAGCGTCAAAATAACTTTAACAAAAATCAATTGTAGAATTCGTACGGATGTGATCAGAAAGCACTTAATTCCTCCTTACATTTCCAAACAATCTGCCAATATTACGTACGCTAATGAGGCAGATGTTCTGAACATGGCATTATTTTTTTGACTTGATATAATAAGTTTATGCCACAACAGTTGATTTCAATAAAAGAAGCTAGTGAGTTGGCCAGTAAGTTAGTTAATAGGGAAATTAGCGCGTTAAACATTTCTTATTTGGTGCAATATGGCAAAGTGCAGAAGTTCAATAGTAATGGTTCTACCCTGGTAGATGTTGATGATTTAAAAAAATATTATATCTCATTCAAAGGAGCTAGGGAGTTAAATTGGAAGAAAACGCTGGGAAATGATTTAAATTGGGCATTATCCTTCGATCATCTTAGAGAAATAGACACGACAAAACATGTACATAGGCTCCATCCATATAAGGGGAAATTTATTCCTCAACTTGTCGAATATTTTATGGACAGTCATGTAGACGATTTTAAAACGAATAGATATTTTAAGCCTGGAGATATTATCTTAGACCCCTTTTCCGGTTCTGGAACAGCACTTGTTCAAGCTAGTGAGATGGGCATACATTCTATTGGAGTAGATATATCTAGCTTTAACTGCATGATTACTCAAGTGAAATTGTTGAACTATGATTTTTTAAGTCTACAAGAAGAAATACGAGAAATAAATAAAAAGATCAACAATTTTGAAGCTAACGATAGAATTAACTCTTTTAATGAAGAGTTGTTGAAAAAACTAGCAGAATTTAATGACACCTATTTTCCAAGCCCAGAATTTAAATACAAAATATACAAAGGAGAAGTTAAAAGTAATTATTACGTAGATAAGGAAAAAGAATTTCTCAAAATTTATGAGGCACTCATAAAAAAGTATAATGTAAAATTAACTCAATATAAAAATGAGACATTCTTGGACAAATGGTATGTAAAAAACATAAGAGACGAGATTGATTATGCATTTAGCCTTGTCAAATACATTAAAGATGTAAAAAATAAAAAAGCTTTAGCTCTAATTTTAAGCCGCACTATTAGGTCATGTCGTGCTACGATGCATTCAGACTTAGCTACCCTCAAAGAACCACAACTTAATACATATTATTGCTTTAAACACAAAAAAATATGCAAGCCTCTTTTTTCAATAAAATCATGGTTTGATCGCTATGCGATAGATACATTAAATAGGCTTAAGATTTTCTCTAGATTAAAAAAAGACGTTTATTCTTCTGTTATTCCCGCTGATTCAATGACGGTTGATATATATAAGGAAATTAAAAATAGGAATCGCAAATTTTACGAACTATTGAAAACGCAGAATATAAGGGGAATTTTTACTTCTCCGCCATACGTAGGGCAGATTGATTACCATGAGCAACATGCTTATGCATACGACCTTTTTGGTTTCAAAAGAAAAGACGAATTGGAAATCGGACCATTATATAAAGGACAAGGAGCTGAAGCTCGGAATTCCTATATGGAAGGTATTTCTAAAGTGCTATTAAATTCAAGGAGATATTTAACAGACAATTCTGATATATTTATGGTCGCAAATGACAAGCATAATCTTTATCCTGAAATTGCAAGAAAGTCTGGAATGAAAATTGTAAATATGTACAAAAGACCGGTTTTAAATAGAACAGAAAGAGATAAATCACCGTATTCGGAAATAATTTTCCATTTGAAAGAAGCGAAATAAATTATGGCATTATCATCCAATCAAAAGCAAAAGATAAAACAGTTGCTTGAGTCAAAAATTGATAAAAAATTAACGAGCTATTTAAGAGAAACCACATCTATGCCTTTTTTATCTCGTTTGATGCAGGACAGCGAAAAAGTGGCCTCTTATTCCTTCATACACTCTCTGGCAACAAGCTTAGGAATGTCTATTTACGAAGACGTTTCAAAAATAATAGCAGGCGATAGTTCGAAGGAGTGTTTTACAAAATACGGTATGGGTGGAGTTTTATCAAGGCAGCAAAAATCAGTTATAGCAAACATAGTTAGAGAGTTAAGAAATAATCCGACTAAAAGATCAAATATACAAAGTGAAATAAGGGAAATCTTAAAAGCTTCGGCTTCAAACGGAACTTATCAAAAAGATGGAAATATTGCGGATTTTTATATGAAAAGAGGCAATGACGAGTACTATTTTGAAATAAAAACTGTAAAGCCCAATATCGATGTGTTTAAAGAATCAAAAACTAAGTTATTAGAATGGGTAGCTCGTAAAAGAAAATATATAAAAGTGTTTTTAGCCTTTCCCTATAACCCCTATCATCCTCAGCCATACTCTAGATTTACCATGCAGAACATGATGGATCATCCTAATGATTTTTTAATTGGCGATGAATATTGGAACTTATTAGGAGGCAAGGATACTTTTAAGGAATTACTGGAAGTTTTTGATTTTGTAGGGAAGAACTATAAAGAAAGAATTTCTAAAAAAATTCAGGAAGTTGCTAAATTAAAAATTGAAAACTACTAATTTTTGTACACCCAAGCAAGAAAGGGAATCGCTCAGCTTTTTGAATATGAATTTTTTGATGTTCAAAAATTTTCTCAGGATAATAATTTAATATTTGAGAAGAAGCATAAGATTATTATTCCATCTCAGTCACCTAAAGATGTCAGATATGTTGATTTCATTAACAGCCTAAAGATTGGAGTAGCAACGATAGTAGAAGATAGTATCAAGCCTGTAGGAAAGGATCTCGGGTTTTCTCAGATTTAACTATATTGAAAAATTAGTTTATAAACTCTACGGCCTCACGCCGGAAGAAATAGCGATCGTAGAAAATTCAAGCAAAATTATTTGATTTCTTAGCCACAAGATTTCCTTCGTCCCCATGGACAGAATAATATATAGTAATATCTAATAAATTTGGTACTTGCACTGTAGGTATAAGTTATGGTAAACTAATTTTGAGCTAAAGCTAGCTCGATCTTTGACAGCTGATTAAATAGTTTCATAGCCTCTTATCAGGCGCCGAGGCAAGCTAATTGCAAGCTTCATTCTTTTGGCGGCACGGAAAATTAGCCACAGTTCAGCACGTAACGCCATTTGCAGTACGTAGAACTGTAGATCTAATTTTCTGTTCTATAAGCATTTGTCGCAAAAAGCTTTGGGGAAGGAAGTGGATAAATCCACTTGTCTAATCTCAAACATTATTTCAAGGATCACTGAAAGGAGGTGTAATTATGAAAACTAGACAAAGATTTATTTCTTTGGCAGCTGTGGTTGCGAAAAACTTGATAGAACTTTTAAGTTCATCAAATTTAAATCGTAATCTAAATGTTAATGAGAAAACTCAATTGAAAATTTATTTATGTCTACTTCAAGCAGAAGTAGCGGCGGCACATAGAAGTAAAATAAGGGTGTCTGCTGATTTAGTTTTAGGAATCTTAAAAATTTTCCGCATAATAGTGGAGGATGAAAAAGATTTCAAAAAACTAATAGGATAATAAGTTGTTAGATGGCATTGCCCCTTCCTGATTACAAAGAATTAATTATGATAGATTTTGGTACAACAATTAGAAAATGGAGAAAAAAAAGAGATTTAAAGCAAGATAAATTAGCTCAACGATTAGGTGTTACATCTACATATTTATCTTCACTTGAAAACAATAGAAAAGAACCTAGCATTTCTTTATTGAATAGTATTTGCAAAGAATTAAATATTCCTAGGGAAATTTTTTTCTGGGATTCCATTTCCACAGATGATATAGATAAAATAAATTTTAGAAATAAAAAAATATTGAAAGCCGCAAAGCAGATTGTTGACGCATACTGTCAGGAAAATTAGTAAACTAATATGCTAAAAATAGTTCCCCTAAAGTTAAATTCCATAGCTGAGATTGAAAATATTTTGGGATTTTCTTTTGATAAAATCAAAAAAATAGTGGAAAATAAAAATAATTTTTATTCCAAGGTTTCAATAGTAATTAAGGGCAAAATGAGGATATTGGATATTCCTAATTCTAGTCTAAAGATTATTCAAGGGAAATTAGCCCATTATTTTGGTGAGAACGTTGTTTGGCCATATTATGTTCAGGGAGGAGTTAGGAACAGGTCTGTCAAAACTAACGCCAGGCAACATTCTGGCAAGAAGTTCGTTTTAAATCTGGATATTAAAGATTTTTTTCCATCCATAACCACTAAAATGGTAAAAAATTCTCTTATGGAGTTAGGATTAAATCAAAAAGTGTCCACGCTTATTAGTGAATTAAGTACTTATGAAAATAGAGTTCCTCAGGGTTCTCCGTCAAGTACTTATGTCGCAAATATGTTTTTTCTAAAAATAGATAAATTAATTAATAATTTTTGTAAAAAACATAGTTTAATATATACAAGGTTTGTTGACGATTTAACGATATCTGGTAAAAATAATATTTTTCCATACAAGGGAACAATAATTCAATATATAGCAAGAAATAGGCTGATAGTATCTGAAAAGAAAACAACAATTCGAAGTTCTTCAGAAAAACAAATAGTAACAAAGTTAGTTGTTAATGATAAAATAAGACCGGATAAAAAGTATATATTAACGCTTAAAAAAGATATTAGGGAAACGTGGAAGGGCAATGAAGGCATAAGAAAGGTAGCGCTTAAAAATAATATAACAATGCCTAAAGTTAAGGGAAATCTTTGGGGTAGAACTAATTATATTAGGCAATTCGATAAAAAGATTGGCCGAGAAGTTAGAGCCCTTCTAGTTAAGAGTAATTTTGTAGATGTAAGTAGCTAAGCTAGCGTTAGTAAAAGATATATTTTACATATATGTATAAATTAAGTCCTTCTGATTTTGCCTATCTCTATCAAGATTGTAAGTTCTGTTATGTCCAGAAAATTAAAAGAGGAATTTATTTACCGAGTATGCCAATGCCAGGTGTTTTCTCTGCGATAAATACTAGACTTCAAGGTAATTTAGTTGGAAAAAATTTAAAAAGTTTGTCTAGTAATCTTCCGGATGGAGAAGTTATAGCGCAAGAAAAATTTGTAGAATCTATAGTTATCCCTGGAACGTCAGTTTATTTAAAAGGCAAATATGATTTGTTAGTTAGAAATTCCGATGGTACACATACTATTATTGATATAAAGATCAGCCAGCCGGGAGAAGATAAGATAGATAAATATAAAACTCAGCTTGGAGCTTACAAGTTTGCATTAGAAAATCCAAAATTTGGAGAGTCAATAAAATTAACTAAGCTTGCGCTCTTAATCTTTTATCCAGATCAAGTTTCCTTTGAAAATGAAACTGCTGCTCTTGATTTTCCCCATACTTGGTTAGAAGTTCCAATAGATGATGCTAACTTTATGAGTTTTATACAAGAAGTTGATTCAGTTCTGTCTGGAACAGAACCGACAGTAAGTGAAAAATGCAAATGGTGTTTGTATAGAAAATCTTATGAACCCCAAGCTAAAATTGTAGACGATATTCCTTTTTAGTTCACTGTTGTAGTAAGCTGAAAATGAAACACTTTGATTTGTCGAAATCAGCTCTAGGTTTATTTAAAAAAAATGATTAAATTGTCGAGGTTTAAATTAGAATTACTTTTTGAAACACAATGTACAAACCTGGTTTGTGCCGGGTAGACATACGACTCAAAATGAATGGTTCGTTGTAGCCCCTACCGGATTCGAACCGGTGATTTTCTGGCTGAAAACCAGACGTCCTAGGCCGCTAGACGAAGGGGCCGCATTTAACTTACACCACAGACATTATACCCAAAACGAGATATATAAACAATGGTATCTAACTTCTTTTATCTCAGTTTCTTTTTAAGAGTTTCAAGAATATCCCGAGCAACGTTCTGTCCGCCCAATCCAAAAGCAAGACCGCCCGCAATCGCAATCATCGCCACAAAACCTATAAATAATATCCTGATCAGATCGGTAGCGACTCCCAGCTGATTTAGGACAATCAAAATTACAAAAACTATTATTGACCAGCGAGTAACAGACGCTATAGTATTTGACGTTTCCGCTGAAAGACCCTTTATTGAGGCTAGCACTACGTCGTGTCCAAGCTGTGCCAATACAAAACCGATCAAAGCGATTATCGCCGCAACCAAAACATTTGGAAGATAGAGCAAGAACTCATTTAGAAGCACTCCGACCCTAGGCAGTCCCCAAATATCTGCTGTTGGAACAAGAACAACTAAGATCACAAACCATCTAACAATTTCAGAAAGTATATTTGACCACGTAAGGTCACCTCTTGCTTCGGGAACTCCGTATCTTCTCAAAAGCTCTTCAACTTTAAATGCTTTCAAAAGTCCCAAGACTACTTGTTTGAGAATGGAAGCAACTATTATTCCAATAAGAATAATTATTAGTCCCAAGATAAATCTAGGAATAAAGTTTGCGATCAAAAGAAGAGCATTATTAAAAGAAGTAAGAAGAGCTGTCCCAATATCTCCTGTCATATTTTTCACCTCCTTTCTGTACTTCGCACACTCCCAGTCTATAGAATGTAAAACTTGCTTGTCAAGCGGGAAGTTAATTAGTATAATTGTATCTAGATGGGCCGGTAGCTCAGCGGTAGAGCAGGAGCCTTTTAAGCTCTTGGTCACAGGTTC
>MFNO01000024.1 GCA_001782075.1 Candidatus Levybacteria bacterium RIFCSPHIGHO2_01_FULL_38_26 | reverse complement strand
GCTTTTTTCCATTGTTCATCTGAAATCTGAGAAACTTTGTCTTCTCTTATAAATATACATGAAGGTCTCTCCAAGCTGTATAAGCGGACATATTGATCTTCTAAAAAATCCGGCAGCTCATAAAATTCGCTAATCCCGGTCTTTTTTGGACACGATCCATATTCACGATAAAAAGTAGGTGGATCCTTCTCAAACATTTCACGCCTTGCATCAGTATACTCTTTGAAATTAGGCATGGAAGAAGTATACCAAGAGTATTTATATGAAGAGAATAGTTTTGCCTGCCAATATATTAGATCGTCAGATGCGTCAAGAAAAAGTGTGTCACCAGGCTCTGAAAGTGCTCTAATGGCCTCCCCCCTTTGCAAAATACTGCCATAGTTAGTAACGAATTGCTCATGAGGGTCAATTTTTTCTTTGGCAAAATAAGAAGGAGAAAGAATAAAATAAATACATGAAATTGCAAAAATCAAAAAACACATGCGGAAAATTAGCTTGCCTAAATTTTTGCTAAATAGTAGAAATACAGTAGTAAATAGAAAAAAACCATACCAGGGAATCATATGAAATGCACTATAAAACACAGTTCCTGGAACAACTACTCTGATATTTGCCAATCCAAGCGCGATAAAAATAAAAATAGAAAGAAGATATTTTTTGCTCCAAATAAGCTTCGCAAAAAGAATCAGGAATACAACATTTGCCCCAATAAGCAAGGTCTTAAATATATTTGACGGTCCATTGAAGAATATATACAAAGGGTAAAGAAACCACTGAATTATACTAGGGCCAAACATCCCGCTTTTTCCCTCGGCTGGAATATTTGCCGCAAGATTAAATGCGACAACGTTGTTAAAATATTCATTCACGTCATGCGCAAATATAGTAAGAAGGGAAATTCCAGCAAAAATGATCAGCGATACTTGCGCCATTTTTTTCAACGGCCAACTAAAAACAAAAAATAAATATGCAAATAGTGCAGCAGGAACGTATGGGGCTCTCATAAAAACTATAAACCAGCAAAACAAAGAAGCAAGAATATAATCATTTTTGTGAATTTTTTGTTTGGTTAGTTTTAAAAACACTAGTCCACCAAGATATACAAACGGATAAACAAGCATGGCTTCCCCCAAAAACCTGTCGCCAAAAAGATAAAATTTGCTAAATTCGAAAACAATCGTGAATAGAATTATTTTCAATCCAAATCTAAAAATAAGAATTGCATTAAAAATAAAACTAAAAAGAAGAAGGAATTGCCTATGACGAAGTACCAGCTCAAAAATATTCTGAGGGGATGTAATCAGTTGAATAACAGAACTCAAATAAGAACCCAGCGGCTGGTGGCCAGAGAAAACCTCGGAAAACAAAGCTTTTCCCTGTAAAATAAAGTAACCGCGCATGAAATTATTGCAGTCGTCAAAGCACCCAAAGGCGTTTACCCGAGGTATATAAATTTTGTACAGTATGAAAAATATCGGTATTAAAAGTAACAGGGGAATTATTACATTAAGATTATTGAATAAAAACCTGTTCAGTTTATTTAACTTCATTAGAAAAAAACATCCCCAAAGTCCAATAAATGATCCGGGGCTTGGATTCGAACCAAGATGAATGGATTCAGAGTCCACTATCCTACCATTAGATGACCCCGGAGCGTCAAGTTAATTTTACCAAATTCCTCTTTGCTTTGGAAGGCTAGTTTGGTCTTTGACAAATCTCAAAAAAGATTCTACACTAAAATTGCGATGCCAGGAAAACACCTCACTATAAATCTACTCAAGGAAAACCAGCTTGATTTTTTTGGCGAATTTATCAAGTGGACATTAACCATTGGCAGGATTCTTGTTATAGTAACAGAAATAATAGCGTTGGGTGCATTTGTTTATAGATTCTCTTTGGATAGAAGACTAATAGATCTTCGAAGTGAAATTAGACAAAAACAGACTATTATAGCTGCTCAGAAAGCCAACGAAGATAAATATCAGGATTTACACGACAGAATCTACGTAGCATCAAATTTTTCCAGCCTTGCTCAAGAAAGAAATAAAATTCTTAAAGACGTTCTCAATTTTACACCTCAGGGGATAAGACTTAACAGTCTAGCTTTACAACCAGATAAAATGACAATAGAAGCAAATGTGACTCTCTCTAATTCCTTGGGTTTTTTTGTAAATTCGCTTAAAAACTATCCTGTTGTTGAATCTATAACTATTGACAACATAGAGCAAAGGCCTCAGGCAAATTTTGTTTTTGCGGGTATAACAGCGAATCTCAAGAAAAGCAAGTTTGACGCACAGATGCCTTCCGATGATAGTCAAAACCCGAATCCAAATGAAACAAAGGAGGAGAGTAATTGAAGTGAAAACATTCTATAACAAATCTCTTGAAATCCTGCCAGATTTCGGAGAGGAAAGAACAAGAAATTTTACAACTGTTATCTTAACCTTAATCGCCCTATCTGTATTTGGATTATTCGCGATAAACCCTACGCTCTCAACCATCGCAAAGCTTGAGAAAGAAATAGTCGATTCCGAAGTCATAAAACAGAGGCTGGACGACAAAATACAAGCCCTTGCTTCATTGCAAGAGGCTTATAATAGGCTTGAGGGCGATATTCCTTTAATATTTGAGGCAGTACCAAATTCTCCCGCAGTTACTCTTCTGACAGGTCAAATACAGGCAGTTGCTCGAGATTCAAATATCCGTATAATCCAGTCACGAAGTCTTGAAACAGATCTCTTTAAAGAAGATGCTATGTCGCAAAAATATTATTCTTACAATTTTCATATTACCGCGGAGGGGACTTATGAAGATATCCTAAGATTTACTGAAAACATTATAAATATACAAAGAGTTTTAAGTATAAACACAACTCATATAAGCGAAAAGGTGGGAGAACCTGGAGTTTTGGAATTTACCTTAGAAGGAATCGCCTATTATAAAAAATGAAAAATAAAGAAATTGTTTTACTTTTAGGATCAGTGCTGGTTATTGTAGTAGCTTGGATTGCTTTTAGCATTTATCATAATTTGATAACTTCAACTACTCCAGAAGATTTAGAAAAAGAAGCCACGCCAATAAATCCTCTATTTGATGAGTCAACGATAAATAAACTTAAAGAAAGACAGCAAGCCACTCCGCTATTTGAGGTAGATACATCAGTCCAGATTCCGACTGAAGACATAAGCTCTACTTTTGAACCTACTCCTATATCATCTCCATCCCCAACTGGAACAAGCTTGGCGCCAACGGCATCGCCAGGAGGACAATTAGCACCATGAAAAATACTCTTTGGAATAAACAAATGCCAACTCTTCTTGCTCTAAGTATAATAGTAATTGGGATTGCCATAACAAGTTACTTGGTTAAGAGCGGAACAGTTTTTACAGGCCAAGCGGGACCTTCAGAAACCCCAAGAGATCTAAAAATTTCAAATATATCCAATAATTCATTTACAATATCTTACTCCACCGATTCAGATGTCATAGGCTCAGTTACCTTTGGAAAAGACGCAAATTTTGGCAACACTGCCTTTGATCAGAAAGATCAAGACTCACGCTCTATCTCACCTCGTAGGATTCACAGTATTACAGTCGCAAATCTAACACCCCAGACCAAATATTTTTTCTACGTTACATCTGGTGAAAACATTTATCTTAACGGCGATGCTCCTTTCGAGGTGTCTACGGCTCCAACTATAAATACTCAACCAAACAGTCAAACACAGCTAAAAGGCACTATTCTCTTGCCCGATGGACAAATAACAAAAGACGCAAATGTCTACGCGACAGCAGAAAACGCACAGGTTTTATCAACAATCCTTGGCGAGGACGGCAGCTACTCGCTTGACCTAACCGCCATAAGAACCGCCAATCTTTCTTCATATTTTAACCTTGGACAAAATCCTACAATCAAAATCCTTGTTGATAATGGCATTCTTAAATCTAACATCTCGGTTTTTGCCAATCAGGAAACAATCCCAACTGCTACCCTATCTTTTGACTATGATTTTGCCGTTAACAACCAGCCTGTCGCTTCAAAATCTGCGGAATTTTCTGGATTCGCTTCTTTATCTGTCGAAGAACAGTCACAAAATACATCAAATAGAAACGTTCCTCAAATAGTGCTCCCCAGAAAAGATCAGGAATTCTCTGATCAACAACCGCAATTCAATGGCCTGGCACTGCCAAATCAAGAAGTAACAGTTACCATCCATTCCGAGGAAAGCATAGAAACCAAAGTGACATCGGATGCAAATGGAGTTTGGAGATTTCGACCAGAGCAGCCTCTGTCTCCAGGTCAACACACGATAACTATTGTCACAAGAGATGCGTTTGGACTCCTTAGATCTATAACACAAAGCTTCACTGTATTTGCTCAAGGAACTCAAGTCAATCAATCGGCAACTCCCTCAGCTACTCCAACGCTTTCTCTTCCAACCAAAACCCCAACTCCAACAATTAAACCAACAAATACACCCACACCAACGCGTACTCCAACCCCAACCCCTCGTGTAATAGGACAGGCTCTGACTCCAACCCCAACCAAAACCCCAACTCCAACAATTAAACCAACAAATACACCCACACCAACGCGTACTCCAACCCCAACGCCAACCCCAACTACTGCAATTTCGCAAATCTCCCCTACCGTCAGTATTGCTCCGCCTGGTGATGCAACTGCGATCACTGTAGGTGCTTTGGGTATGGTTATATCCGCTATAGGCGGACTCCTGTTCCTTCTCTCTCGCACGGGAATATGAGAATTGCGGTTATAGGCGCAGGATTCACAGGTCTATCTTGCGCATATACACTGCTAAAAACTGGTCACAATGTAACTGTTTTTGAAAAAGACCCAAGTCCCGGCGGTCTTGCAATTGGATTTAAACCTGCACGCCATCAGCTTTCGCCGAAGACAAATGCAGGCGGGGACGAACACTGGAAGTGGTCTTTGGAAAAACACTATCATCACTGGTTTACCAATGACAATAGCGTTCTGTCTCTGGCTGACGAAATAGGATATGACGTTATAACAAAACGTCCAAAAACTTCTGTTTTTATCGATAGCCGTATTTATCAGCTTGACTCTCCATCAAATTTACTAACACTCCCTTCTCTAACAACTCTGGACAAGCTTCGAATGGCGTCGGCTCTGGCGTCACTTCGATACAATCCTTTTTGGAAACCCCTTGAAAAAATCAAAGCCGCTGTTGCTCTTCCAAAAATGATGGGTGATGCCCCTTACAAGAAAATTTGGGAACCGTTGCTTGTCAGTAAATTTGGCAGATACAGCAGTGAAATTTCACTCGCATGGTTCTGGGCAAGAATTAAAAAAAGGACACCTTCTTTAGCTTATCCCAGGGGAGGATTTTTAGAATTCGCGAATGCTCTTGTTGCAAAAATTGAGGAGATGGGTGGAAAGGTTCACTTTAATAAGGAAGTTGCTGAATTAAAAAGCAACGGTAATGTTTCGCTCAAATTTTCTCTACAATCTCGAGAGATAAAAGACTTCGAAAAAGTCATCGTGACTCTACCATCATTCTTTTTTCTCAAAATTGCTCACGATCTTCCACAAGACTACAAAAATAAATTATTGATGCTTAAAGGCTTAGGCGCGGCGAACCTAATTCTTCGCCTAAAAAAGCCCTTCCTGACTGACGGCACATACTGGCTGAGTGTTTGCGATAAAAAATCACCCATAATGGCAATTGTTGAACATACAAATTTTATGGATAAAAAATACTACAACAATGAACACATAGTTTATCTTGGAAATTATCTCCCCTACGACCATCCGTATATGAAAATGTCAGCCGATGAGCTTTTAAAAATTTATGATCCGTTTCTCAAAAAAATCAATCCTAGTTATTCATCATTCATGATTCATGCTTCATTATTCAAGGTACCCTTTGCGCAGCCAATCATCCCGGTTAATTACTCTAAAATTATTCCCCCA
>MFNO01000023.1 GCA_001782075.1 Candidatus Levybacteria bacterium RIFCSPHIGHO2_01_FULL_38_26 | reverse complement strand
ACAACATTAAACCTTCCGAAACTTCACAGCTAAGTGAATCAATACGCAAATACTCTCCTTATCTTTTTGAGATCAGAAAAAGACTTCTTATCACGATGTCTTTTTTCGGTGTTTCCAGTATCGTGGGCTTTGTTTTTTACGAAAGAATAATCAGATTTATAATTGATCTGTTAAGCCTTAATGACGTTAATATTGTTTTTACCTCACCGTTTCAATTTATTAATTTGGCAATCAATTCCGGCATAGCTACGGGGTTGACTCTGACTTTTCCTCTTTTGATTTATCAAATTTTGTCTTTTTTGAAACCAGCCTTAAAAAAATTTGAATACAAAATGTTAGTTAAGTTTATGCCTTTTTGTATCATTTTATTTCTATCTGGATTTTCATTTGGAATTTATGTTATGAAATGGCAAATACAACTTTTTTTGGCAAAGTCGGTATCTCTTGGTATCGGAAATATACTTGATATTAACCATCTTTTAAACACGGTGCTTTTTATCTCTGTGCTTATGGGCATTGCCTTTCAGTTTCCGATAATCATAATTTTCTTAACGCGCCTGGGGATTGTCACCCGTAATCAGCTAAGCAAAAAACGTAGATGGGTTTATCTGGGTTCTTTGATCTTTGTAATCCTTCTTCCTCTGGACTCAATTCTGGCTGATTTTTTACTCGTTTTTCCGCTTGTAGTCTTATTTGAACTGACATTGGTTCTGGCTCGCCTATATGAAAAAAGAAAATAGCTATTACAAGCGCGAAGGGATTAAAAGGAACAGATTATGAACGCACAACCTAACAATAAGCATAAGAATAAATCAACTACAATAGAACATGGTCTTGCTCTTTTGAAAAAAAACAAACGGAAAGCATTTTTTATTTTATTTTGTCTCTTTGCTATTTCTGTCTTTGGATTTCTGACACCACGCCTTTTTCTTACAGATCAAACTACTTCAGAACAAAATAAAACACCCTCTCCCACCGTTATCTTGCCTACGCCAACAGAAATACCTCCAACCCAATACCAAGATCAGCCAACTGTTCCGCAAAATACACCTACGCCTACTACTCCTATATACAAATATATTCTCTGGAAATCGACAGATGAAATTCGATTAACTGTACCGGCAAAAACTGGTTTTTCCATCTCTGCAACATTACGTGATGAAAAATTGAATATCGTGACAAATCAATCTGGTTTTGTGTACAATTGGACAATTGATAATCCGACACTCCTCAAGGAAAAAGCACAATCTTTTTCAGGCTGTACTCAAGGCATCCAAGAGCCATGCCCTCAAGATCATTTCACTTTTGCAGCAAGCGCTTCAGGTCAGACTGTTATTCGGGTTGAAGTCAGTAAAGACGGAGAAACAGTCGCAGCCACTACATTTCCTCTGATCATAGAAGAAACAAAATGAAATACATACATACTTAATTTACCCATACCTGCATAATTCCTCAAAATCCCCCCCATCATAAAAAGTTAACCTTTCCATAAATTAAGTATACGCATACTATGGGTCTTTGTCAATCTAATGTGCACCCTATCTGATCAGGAAGCACGATGAAAGCTTATCTATTGCTTGTTAGGAAATTTACTATTAAGAATCACTACTGATTCTTGAAGTTCTTTTATTAGCAACTCCAATGCGACTGGATTTATAGCTCTGAGACTAAACAACTCCTGACTCCAGTTGTCAACTGAGTCAGCATCTCTTGGTATCTCAATTTCATTAAGCCTCATCGAAGATCTCAGGCCAAAATCTTGCTGAAAACCGGAAATGATAAGTCCTCCGTCTAAGAATCCTAACGACTTAACTTCCTTACCTTTCTTTTCCACCCACATGTCTGTAATCTGATAGATTCTATTAGTTTCTTCATGAAATAGTGTGACTGGCTGCTCGCGTTCATTTGCATACCTTCGCAGTCTTGTTCTCCCTTGTCTTACCCTTTCCATTCCAACCTTAATCAGTTTTTCAACTGGCTCGATTAATGCTTCGGGTGCTAAATCCAGCTCAAATCGAAGCCTTGATTCTGGTAATACCATATAGATGGTGCACATTTTACACTTATTAATAATCCTAAGCAAGATCTTCGCTGACCATAATCCAATCAGGAAACGCTAAGAGGTTTTTCAATATTTCGTCCTTTTTCCACTCCTCTGCTATAATCTCAATATGAAAAAGGGTGTGGATTATATCGGGGTTACCACGGTATTTTACTGCCACGACGGGAAGCGAAATATACTGCTTCAGAAAAGGTCTAAGAATTGTCAGGATGAGATCGGACGCTGGGATTGCGGAGGTGGATCGATGAAATTTGGCGAGACTTTTGAAGAGTGTCTTATACGTGAGCTCAAGGAAGAATACGGATGCGAACCGATTGAATTCCACTACGCTGCTACGAATAACGTACTTAGAAAACACAATGGCAGAAAAACCCACTGGATAGCACTCCTATATGCAGTTCTGGTTGATCCCGAAAAAGTAAAACTTTCTGACCCCGACAAAATGGAGAAGATCGGCTGGTTCCCTTTTGACGCACTCCCCTCTCCCCTTCACTCAAAATTCCGCAAGCACTTTGAGATGGTCAAAAAATCAAAATTTATCTAACTTATTTCTCCCCAATTCCCCCGCCAACAAATTTCTCCCCATCTCACTTCCCCACTCTCTTTTTGGTATAATTCACCCATGTCAAAAGCAGAACTTGGAATTACGACATCCAATATACAACCCGGAATAGAAAATTCTGGATGGGAACCCGCGTTAACACTAAGACCCCATCATGCTACATTTGAAACAAGAACCAATAGGGCAATCCTTGGAGAAGAAGATGAACCAGCTGCGTTGTACTACTCAGTTGCTTTTTTAGGACAGCTTTTTGGTTCCGGTTCGTTTATAGACGAGTTCGGAAACAGTATTACCGGCATTTATAGAACTAGAAAATCAGAGAATAGATTTATTACAAAACTAAGACAAATGCCAGATGATACAATTGTTCAGCTTGATCTAACACCTGATGAGGTCTGCAAATCATGCCAAATAGGCAAACACTGCACTGCGACTAACTACAAAGCCGAATTTGGAATTATTGGCGATATTCCAGAAATTGATGGAGAAGAGATTCTATCAATCAAATCCTCATTGGAAGACAAGGGTTACATAGAGGGAGAAGATTACATTTTCAAAAAAACAACACATACGATTTATAACTACGGAGGAAAAAAACTTAATGAGGTCGATAATCCAACCCCCGAAACAGTGGAGTTCGACTCAATGCTCCTAAAATTGGGAACTTTAAGAGAAGCGATTCAGCATATTAAATAGTAACCCCATCACAGCGGATACACAGAAAGTTGAGGGATTTGTTCGAAATGTTTTCTGTTTAGCGTCAGCACTTCTCCTCCGATTGACAGAGCAGATGCGGCAACAATATAATCCTGGGGGTCAATATGGGTTCCTATATCGCGGCGAAGTTCACCTGCTTTGCGCGCAATAGTTTCATCGAGTTCGATATCTGTAAAAAGGGTTAATAAATCAGAAATATCTTTTGCGACAGAGGCTTTCTTTGTACTTTTGCCTGAAAACAATTCAACAACTGCAATGGTCGGTAAAAAGAGTTCCGTATTCCGTGGTGCTGTAGTAAGAAAGTCTTGCCAGATAGCTCCGCCTCGGAGATAATCAATAAGAATACTTGTATCAACAACCAATCTCATAGTTCCCTACCACGAGTTTTTACTTTCAAGCCTTTATCCCACTCACCAAATCCCTTCCATGCTCCTTTTTTTCTTAAAGTACTGATTTCTTCAACGCTGTAGTTTTTGAAAATTCCGTGTACTTTTTTAGATGCTTTCAATAAACTGTCCCAGTCGGTTTTTGTCTTCTTACCAGTAATGATTGCTACTTCTTTTCTGTCTTTCTCAATAATAACTTCTGTCCCCAATGCCACCTGATTGAGAAGCTCAAAAAATTTATTTCTTGCGGATGTAGCAGACAATCTAATAGTACTCATAATCACATACTATCATCTAATGTACATCTTGTCAATAGCAGAATTATGAATTTGCGATAAATACCTAAAAATTAGGGAAAATTTGATCAAGAAGCGCGAAGGGAATTTTATTTTTCCAAGAAAGTGAAAAACTATCAACTTCGTATACCAAAGAAGTTTTGGATCTTTTCTATAATAGACTGAATTAACCCTCTTAATTTCTCTATTTCCTGGGCAAGTCGAGACTGCTCTTCTTTTATTTCTTCCACATCCTCTTTTGTTTCCTCGACATCTTCCTTTGTCTTTTGAACATCCTGCTCCAGATCAGTTACCTTTTCTTTGACCTCAACCAAATCCGTATTACTTAAATCTCCTTCTTTGGCTTCAAGAAATGCTCTTTCAAATACAGAAATGTTCTGGGCACCCATAACTTTTATGCTATACTGCTGTGGCTTGGCAATATTTTTAATAACTATTGTAGGAATAGTATTAAATCCTAAAAACTTACCGTCATTTTCAGAGACTTCTATAACGGTTTTTGTGTATGGATCATTAAGACAACTTTCGATTTTACCACGATCTATATTCTCGAGATAATCAAGGCTATCAAGATTATCCAAGTTGTTTGTTATTCCCTTTATGTTGTTCCAAAACTGCCCTTCCTGCGCCACACACTCGCCTATCATGCCTGCCCTTATTGATCTATCCTGCATCAAAAATGCTCTATGATTGTAGACAAACAATGCTTCATTTGAATATTTATCTTTTAAAGTTTCAAAAATATTATCGAAAAACATTTTTGTATATCGCTCATTCAGATCGCCCCAAATATAAACTATCAGCGTTGGATTGTCTGACCCAATTGCTTTTTTTGCATCGTATGGATCGTGAGGACCGATTCCCCTACTTATATGGTTATAATGGATTTTTTCAATAAATGGGCTATAATCGGATTGTGCGCTTGCCAGTCCAGCAAGCATGTAAAGTCCTGATAAAAAGAGAAAGAGCGTAATAATTTGCTTTACTTTCATAAATTTATGACTGGAGTATAGCATACTATCGGTCTTTAATCAATCGCAAATTGGTGGAGATAAATACTTGCCAGTCGGAATCCGATCAAGAAGCACGAAGAGGGTTTTTAAGTTATATTTGAGAAATAACGTTCCCACGCGTCAAGTGGGAACTCGGCTCTAGCACTGGGCTTTTCTTTTATAATCTCTTCCTCCTCAATTTATTAGCCAAGAGATGTGCGGAGTTTTCGAAGTCCTCATGTCCGACTTTCAGACGGAATCTTGAGGGAACGTTGCTGTCAATGGGAACATCGTTGAATTTATC
Source organism: Candidatus Levybacteria bacterium RIFCSPHIGHO2_01_FULL_38_26 (assembly GCA_001782075.1). GTDB lineage: Bacteria > Patescibacteriota > Microgenomatia > Levybacterales > UBA12049 > 2-01-FULL-38-26. The sequence goes on along the minus strand of MFNO01000023.1, from coordinate 11,827 downwards.
CTCTGTTATAACTGCTCGTATCCCATCCTCTTCCAGTATTCTTTTTGCCAGCTCCGCTTCTTTTCTTGTTCTAAAAATTCTTATACAAACCATCCCTCAATTATACTACCTAAAATTTCGACCTTTCTCCCCCCTCCCCACCCCGATAAATAATCGAACTATTGTTGTAAATCAATAAAAAATAGTCTATAGTGCAGCCTCCTTTCCACCCCTGGGGTGTCAAGGTAAGACAAGGTAAACTCTCATGGCAGGCTCTCGCAGGCGATTCCGTCGCCGTCTGCGTCTAGCCTATCGACATTGTTCGTCGGACTACCGCCTTTCCCTTCGAAATACGCTTGCGCCTCATCATGTGTCTCAAAATCCGAACAGTCCCTGTCTCCGTCCGAGGCGTTAACAGAAGGCTGTTGTTTGGTAGTCGGCGAAATCGTTGTATTAGAATCACATGCGTTATCAGCCCACAATCCCCTCTTTGCTTCACTCGCTTCTATCTCTACCTGCTTGTATTCATTTTGATATTTATAAGGAACGATATATGTGTATTCTGAAGCATATCCCTCCCCAATCATAAACTTTCCAAAATCTGTTTTGTCATCGTCAATCCAGACATATCGAAGCAATCTTTGATATCTGTCTCTCTCACCTTGTGTTGGATCAGATTCAAGCAGTACTGTTTTATTTTCTTCAAAAATTACTTTTGCCTTCTCAGATGCTTCTTTTCCAAAACACTCGACTTTCTTTCTTGGATCAACGACTTCTGGCGTGTCTATACCAATTATTCTTACAACTTCATTTTTTCCATTAATCGAAACCGTAATAGTATCGCCATCAATTACCTTTACCACCGTTGCTAATTGTTTTGTCGTATCTGACCTAGAACCCGGAATGGCTGTTGGATTTGTTTGAATACCAGCCACACCTCGTCCTGTAGCTTCATTTTCTATCTTGAAAATTTTTTTAGAAGTACCTCCAACAAACAGCGATAACAGCAGGATAATAATAAAAATAACTAGTATAATTAAAAATTTTTTTTTACCAGATCTAAACTTGTTTTTAATGCCAAAAGCAGTTTCCATGAACATCTACGGTTAAATACCCAAATCATTACTTAAGCCTACTACTTCTTCCCTCAAACAACTTGTAAAACACACGCGTCTTGTCAATAAGAATTGCCGTTGAAAGCCACCAAAATCCGACCGCAAAACCCGCCAAAACGTCACTTGGATAGTGTACACCAAGATATAATCGGCTGAACCCAACAAGCAAGATGAGGATTGTTGAAAGTATCGCTGTCAAAACGCTTAATCCTCTATTTTTTGTAAAATGAAACGTAAAATATGAAAGCAATCCATAAAAAATCAAAGAATTCATGGCATGACCGGATGGAAAAGCGTAAAAATCGATACTAAAAAGCGGATCAATATCGGGCCGGGCGACTTTTAAAAGGTACTTTATAATATTATTAATCGCGAATCCTGAAAATACTATAAAAAAGAAAAGCACCGCCTCTCTTTTATGATTTTTTTTATAAAAAACCAATGCTGTAAAAACAGCTAATAAAAGTAAAAATCCTCCCCCAAGGAAGCTTGTAAAATACATAATCTGTGTCAAAAGAGGATTTCTAAGTGTATAAACAAACGTCAAAATAACACTATCCAAATAGATAAGAGCTCCGTTTAATACCCCAAAAGCTATAAGCAAAAACAGAAGCAAAGATAAAAAACTAAGAATGGTTCCAAGGAGAACTTTTTTCTCGCTCACGTTCTTATGATACAACAAACCACTCTTCGCCTGCAAAACAGACAGCGTCGCATGTTATAATTTCTCTATGGAAAATGTTAACGCTTTATCTTTAAATATCGCAATTATTCCCGATCAGGCGATTCAAGATCTCGCCATAGAAATGAGCAGGAAAGTAAATCAAAAGATAGCTTCGTACTTTATTCTGAACGAAAAAAAAGTCTTTCCTCACGTGACAGTTTATCAAGGATACTTTCCCAAAGAAAATATTGAAAAAGTAAAACAAAGCGTTATCAGAATCCTGGCTAAAACACAACCCTTTACAATCGAAATGGGTGGATTTTCTATATCTCATGAGACTTTTTTGTTTTGGAGGTGTTTTAAATCAGAGTCTCTTTTGCGCCTTCAGGAAGAAGTAATTAAAGAAACAAACCATCTTCGCGATGGACTCATTCTTCCTATGCTGTCAAATGTTGATGAATTTTCAAGCGAGGATAAATTCGATATCCAAAATTACGGATCTCTCTTGATAGGTCCCAATTACGACCCGCATATCACAATTACAAGAATAAAAAATGCGCAGGATGGAGAAACAGCTCTTGAAATGCTTGGAAAACAAAAGGTCAAACATTCTTTTAAAGTGAATAGTCTAGTTATAGGGTATCTTGGGGATCACGGCACAGTAAATGAGATTATAGATAAAATCCCTTTGAAGCAAAAATAACTATATCAAAATCTTATTCCAGACACCGTTGCCTCACGAGATGACGCTAACAATCCCTGCGCAAGAGGTTTATAAACTGGAAGAATCTGATTTTTTATTGTATGAAAATTTCCTTCACTAAAAATTACCTCTCTTATAGGACGGGGTAGCAGAGGAAAGCCTTCCTCAAAAAAAACTGAAAGCGTTGGGTCTTTTCCAGCAAACAACTTCATTCGATTAAACTCATTAGTTTTTATTCGATTTGCACCCCAACCGTTGGAACGGGGAAAGATATATAAGTCACTTCCTTCCTTTCTACCGTTAAGATCTTCTACAAAACCTGTTTTGTCGAATATTCTAGTTTCAATAGAATTTTGTGTATGCATTAGACCAACTCCAAAATCTATAAATGATAAAGCAAGTTTTCTGCTGCCTGACACGCTCCTAAACTTCAATTCTTGTGTTCCCAAGTCAGCAAATCTTCCTGCAAGAAATTCAACAGGAGACTTCTGACTATCGCCATACCCCCTCAATACTTCCTCCCAATTTAAATAGTTGTGCGCAGGACGAAGAATTTCAGTGCTCATGAATAGGTATTATAGCAAAATTCCTCCGAAAATTCCAAGACTTGCTCCTAACAAAAACCCTCCTATTACATCACTTGCCCAGTGTTCACCAAGGTAAATCCTGCTAATAAATATAATCACGTCATAACAGACCAAAAAAGAAATAATGAATATTTTTTGTGTACTTGAAAGTTTTTTGGATTTTGCGGCTAAAAGTCCCAAAACTACAGTCAAAAACGCAGCGCGAGCGCTATGTCCTGATGGATAGGAAAATTCTGAACGTATGTGAAACTGTGGGAACTCCACCAAATGTTTTACTCTTAGCATAAATTCAGGCGGCGGCAAGTGTTCAACATAAAATTTACCAAACAGTTCAATAACATGAAGAAAACCAAACAGAGCAAATACAATAATGCCTACCAGCTTTTTTCTGAGAATAATAACTATGACAAGAAGAATCAGCATCGGCTCAAAATTACCAATGTCTGAAAAAAAAGAAAATGGCTCGTCAAATCTGCGGCTGATATTATCCTGAAGCCTTACAGTTATATCGAAATCTAGACTTGTAAAAAAATCTTTATGGACAAGGTAGGAAAAAAGCGCAAACAAAAAAAATAACCCCAATCCTGAAATTGATATTAGAATTTTCCCGCTCACAGTTTTAGTCCCTTGAGGAATTCGCGGAAATCGCCGTTTATGTCCGGGTGCTGCAATCCCATGTCGACAACTGTTTTCATATACTCCAGTTTATTTCCGGTGTCATAATACTGGCCATTTTTTATCTCACAGGCAAATACAGGATAACCTGCTTTTATAAGATCGTCTATTGCTTTTGATAAATAGATTTCTCCTCCTTTTTTAACTTCCTGCTTTCTAAGTAAATCAAAAATATCCGGCGGCAAAATATATGCCCCGTGTGTTGCAAGATCTGACGGAGCATCTTCTTTTCTTGGCTTTTCAATTATCTTCTCTATTTTGTATATGTTTTCCTCAACGTGCGTTACTTTGGCAATGCCGTAGCGGCTTAAATCTTCTTTGTTCGCGATTCTAACAGCCGAGATAACCGCGCCTCCGTATCTTTCATAAACTTTTATCATCTGCGAAAGCCTTGGCGGATTGCTATAAATAAATTCATCTCCCCACATGACAGCAAACGTTTCATTGTCAATCACCGGCTCTGCCGAGAGAACAGGCGTGCCATTGCCGTATGGACCTTTTTGTCTTATGTAAATAAAGCTCGCGAGATCAGAAATTCGCTTGATCTCTTCTATCAGCTTTTCTTTCCCGCCATGCTCAAGATTTTTAATAAGCTCCGCGTTTGGGGCGTCAAAATGATCTTCAATCGCCCGCTTAAGAGCTCCTGTAACAATAACTACATTTTGTATTCCTGATGCCACTGCTTCCTCAACAACGTATTGAATGACAGGTTTGTCAACAATTGGAAGCATTTCTTTTGGCATTGCTTTTGTCTGCGGAAGAAACCGGGTACCAAACCCTGCTGCGGGAATTACCACTTTCCTAATCTTGTTCATTATCTCCTAATTTTATAGTTATAGACTTTACATGTCAACTCGGATTTGATAATATACAGTGATGGCAAGTCCTATTTCTTTTATCAAAGAGGTGAGAGAAGAACTTGGAAAAGTTGTCTGGCCGACAAGAGAACAAGTAGTAAGATCAACAACCATAGTTATTCTGATAAGCCTTATTGCGGGCATATTTTTAGGAGGAATAGATTTTATATTTACAAAACTGATGGAAACAGTCATTAAGTAGAATGGATACACAACAAACACCAACCAAGTCAAACTTGGCTGAAGTAAAAGAAGATATCAAAAAAACAAAACAAGTCCCGGAGAATGCCAAGTGGTACATTGTCCATACATATTCTGGACACGAGAACAAAGTGGCAAAGTCGCTTTCTCAGCGTATCCAATCTTTGGGTTTTGAGGGACGCATTTTTGACATAATAGTACCAACAAGAAATACTATCAAAGTTCAAGGCGGAAAAAAAGAGTCTGTGAAGGAAAAAATCTTCCCAGGCTATGTATTAGTAAGGATGATTCTCGATGATGAGACTTGGCTTTTGGTTAGAACCACTCAGGGAATCACGTCTTTTATTGGAGCTGGTAACAAACCGACTCCAATTTCAGAAAAAGAAGTCGAGGCAATCCAAAAGTTCATGAAGCTTGAGGAACCTTTGTACAAAGCAGCCTTTACTATAGGAGAGGCGGTTAAAATAGTTGACGGGCCATTTTCTGATTTCCTAGGAACTGTGGATGCGATTGATGAGGCAAGAGGAAAATTAAAGGTATTAGTCTCTATTTTTGGCAGAGAAACACCTGTTGAACTTGATTTCCTCCAGGTTTCTAAATTATAAACTATATGGCAGCTAAAAAAATTAAAACAATCATAAAACTTAATATCAAAGCTGGCGAAGCCACCCCTGCTCCTCCTGTTGGTCCGGCTTTGGGTCAACACGGTTTGCCTATCATGGAATTCGTCAAAGCCTTCAATGACAAAACCGCGGATCAAAAAGGAACAATTTTACCCGCGGTAATTACAGTATATGTGGATAGAACATTTTCTTTCGTTACCAAAAAGCCGCCTGTTGCCGAGATGATCAAAAAAGCACTTTCAAAAGAAAAAGGCTCGCAAAAACCGGGTAAAGACATGGCGGGAAATCTCACAAAAACTCAGGCAGAGGAAATTGCCAAGGCAAAAATGGAGGACCTCAATACCACTGACGTTAACGCAGCTACAAAGATTATTGAAGGTACCGCAAGATCGATGGGAGTTACTGTACAGTAAAACAATATGGGCAAAATTAGAGTAAAAGTCTTAGGAACAGATCAGGAGCAAGAACAGAAAAAAGAGCTCAAAAAAAGAAAAGAGCAGAAAAAAATGGCTAAAGCGCCAGGTTTAAAGGGTGGCGAGCGCATAGCAGCAGTTGGACCAACCGAGAAAGAGATAGAAAAGATGGAGGCAGCCCAAGAACCAAAAGAGACAAAAGAGCCAAAGGAATTGAAAGAAAAAAAATCTCTAACTCGTAATGCTCCAAAACACACTCGCTCCAAAAATTACCAGGCAGTTGCCAAATTGGTTGACAGAACCAAAATATATTCCCTTTCAGATGCTCTAAATCTTCTTGATAAACTAAAAAGGGCGAAGTTTGACGAGACAGTCGAGCTCCATATAAATACTATAGAAAAAGGGGTTACGGCAAACATCACGCTTCCGCATGGCACCGGCAAAAAGATTCGAGTGGCAATCGCGGACGACAAGATCATTGAAAGCGTAGGAAAAGGAAAAATAGACTTTGAAGTTTTACTGGCAGATCCATCCATGATGCCAAAGCTTGCTAGAGTTGCTAAATTCTTAGGACCAAGAGGGCTGATGCCAAATCCAAAATCCGGAACAATCACCACCGACCCAAAAACAGCGGCAAAAAAGTACGAGAACGGCCAAATAAATATCAAAACTGAAGGAAAAGCTCCTATAATTCACCTCTACGTGGGCAAACTGTCCTTTGGAAAAGAAAAACTGGAGGAGAATGTCAAGACAGTATTTGGAGCGGTAAGGCTGGAAAAGATAAAAAACGTCACAATAAAATCTACAATGTCCCCTGGGATTAAGGTAAAATTAGGCTAATCTTCGTTATGCTGCCCTTTCATATATAACTCTTTCGTAAGCGGCGACTTTTTTATCTGCAACTACATCTGTTGAAAAACTCTCTTCAACAAATCTTCTGCCTAACTCTCTCCTTTTCTCTTTTTCCTCAGGAGATAACTTCCAACCAAAATCATGAATTCTGCTTGCTAAAGAGTCAGGGTTGTTGGGTTCAGCCATAGGGCCAAATGTTTCCTCAGGGCCGTAAGCAAAGGTTTGACCAGGTACTCTTGTAGCAGCAACCAAAGCGCCAGATGCACGGGCGTTACCGATAGAACGATTGAATCCCTCTCCACCTTCTGAACAAGCAACCAAAATTTCAGCCCTAGCATTTAAATCTGCAAATTCATCATCTGGTAATGTTCCCGTGAATTTTACAAACTCCGAAAGACCAAGCTCTTTAACAAGACTTTTGATTTCTGGTGTATTATCTCCTTCTCCTGTAAGAAACCCTTCAAAATCTCTTATTTCATTTCTAACAAGGTGGGCCAAAGCAAGTATAAAAATATCTGCTCTTTTGTGTTCATCGTGTCTTGCCGTAAAAATAATAATTTTTTTTCCTCCATCCAGTTCTTTTTTCTCTCTGTCATATTTAAAAAGCTCTGTGTCAATTGGGTTTGGAATGACTTCGTATAAATCTTCCGACTCTTTGAGTAAGCCCGCCCAAAATGCTTTTGTATCAGGAGATACCGCATGTTTTTCAAAAACCCTTTTCCCAACATGCCTTATATATCCGATCTTATGAGCTAAAGTTGCAAGTTTTCTCTGTTTTGGTGTTAGTTCTTCTATCAGGGCATGATGCTGAAAAATTTGAGGTATGTTTCTTACCGCAAGAGAAACTGTTTCAAGTGTCACCGGCACAGCAAAAGGATCGTGGAATTCAATAATATCGGGTTTTTCTGAATTAATAATTCTTCTTGCCCTTGGAAAATTTACTGTAGTTGTACCTTTATAAGAAGTCCCCTTCATTCCTGCAGCTTTTCCTACACGAACAGCAAAACCTAATTCATGATCAGCCAAATTATTCTTTTTATCCTTTATTGAAGGCCCAATCAACACATATTCTACGCCTTTTCTCTCAACAGCTGGCCTTAAAGTCCGAATATAGTCCTTAACACCATCAGGGGTTCCTCGGCTAAGAGGATATGGAGAAACCACTAATACTTTTGGGTTTTCTGCACTCATCTAAAACAATTATAGCAAAGTTTTATTTTTCGCACCTAAAAATTAAATTGTATCCCATAGTCATCTTATGTAAAAAGTTATCCACATATTAATCTGGATAACTAACTTGTCTTATAGTTAATTTTGGCAACAGAGGTTTATTTTTTGTGGTGATGGTGCGCTTCACTTTTTCTATTCCTAACAACGTATATAACCATGCCTGCTGTTGTTACAGTCATTCCCCCAATAACTAGTAGTACTACAAAAATCAAAGCTGCATCTGAAACATCACCGCTATAGTTAGTAGTTGACTGTATCATGATTTGTTCCGTTGGCACAAAAGATGTGATTTCAAAATAACCTGCTGTTGAAGATGTCAAAATATTTGTATTATCTGCCTTCAGCGCCAAACAAGTAGGATTGCTCAGTGAAAAACAGTTGGCCTCGTAGTCCAAACTAGCTGTGCCGGGAGCTGATTTGGTTCTAAATACAATAGTTGCGACCAGATTTCTTCCAACATTTGGCGTTGGGCTTGAGCGTTGAATAGAAATAGTGCCTATACTATTGTTAAATTCTTCCTCAAGTCGATATGGGAAACTACTCTTCATCGAGTCAATTCTAACAACTTCCAGTAGTTCGCTATCAAAAACAAGAGTCGCTTTTACAGAAAGGACATTTGAATTTGTGTCCACAAACAGCTCAACAGGAAAGCTATTGTTAAAACTAAGATTTTCTCTTATTGGAGACAGAACAAATACTGCAGCTTGTGCCTGAGCATGTACGCTTGATTGTATACGAGGCATTATTAACGCGACAATTAAAAACAAAGCGAGAGCAAAAAGAATCTTCCTCATGCAATTTTTAGACATCAATTATACTGTGCAATAAAAAAAACAAATTGTCAAGCAGGTGAAATATTGACTTTATGTATTTAACAATGGTATTATACAAATTATCCTAAGACAGTAGGCGGAGTAATGTCCATAAGTCCTACCTAAGGAATATCATGGAACAAAAAAAAATAAATTCTTCTCGTGAAAAGAAGCAAAAAATAGTTGCCCAGATTGCCGACAAAGTCAGTCTCGCAAAAAGTCTGGTATTTACAAACTACCAGGGACTCAGCCACAAACAAATTGAACAGCTCAAAAAAGCTCTCAAGCAAACAGATGCTGAGCTTGCAATCACCAAGAATACATTGCTCAAGCTAGCTCTAAAAGTTCATAGTTCAAAGTTCATAGTTCAAAGTTCATTTGAGGGTCCAACTGCTACTCTTTTTATATACGGTGATCCAGTTGGGCCTCTAAAACAACTCGCCAAAACCATAAAAGAATTAAATCTTCCAACTATCAAACTTGGAATTATAGAACAAAGAGTGCTGTCAAGCGAGGAAATAATAAAACTCTCCATGCTGCCTTCCCGCGAAGTTTTAATCGCTCAATTTGTTGGACAAATGAAAGCGCCGATTTACGGATTGCACAGAGCGCTCAATTTTAACATCCAGAAGCTGGTGGTGACTTTAAAAGCAATTCAGAAACAAAGTCAGGATAAATCTTGAGTATTTGAATTATGAATCACGAATCATGAGTCATGGGTTTTATTCTTGATTCTTGCTTCATGCTTCTTGATTCAATTACTCGCTCAGAGGAGGTGATTAAAAATGGCAAAATTAACAAAAGACGATATCATAAAAGCAGTCGGAGAAATGTCTGTTCTTGAGCTTTCAGAAGTTGTTAAAGCTTTAGAAGAAAAATTTGGTGTAAGCGCAGTAGCTATGCAAGCCCCAGCATCAGCTGGAGGAGCAGCCGCGTCTGACGCGGGCGCCGAACCTAAAGAGGAACAGACAGTCTTCAATGTAGTAATAGCAAACTCTGGAGCCAACAAGATCGCGGTAATTAAAGCTCTTCGAGAACTGGTACCAACCCTGGGACTCAAAGAAGCAAAAGATTTAGTTGATGCTGCTCCAAAAGAAGCAATGACACAGGTCAATAAGAAAACGGCAGAGGAGGCAAAGACTAAATTGACAGCAGCAGGAGCGACAGTAGAACTGAAATAGTATTTAGTATGAAGTATTAAGTATATAGGGAAAACAGAATAAAACAAAACACCATAGCTTATATACCAAATACCATATACTATATACTCGTCTTGATAGATTTTATTAATCCGTTAAGAAGCTTGCTTACTTGTACTGTTTGCTCTGCTAAAACATCAAAGCCATCTTTTCCCAAATACTTAACGTCTCTCGCGATAAGAAGATGGTTTTGTAGTTCTGTTAAAGAACCTTTAGCTGTATAGTAAAATTGCAGTTTCTCTTTTCTGCTCTGCCTGGAGAATCCCTCAGCAATATTAGAGCCGATTGAGGTCGCAGATCTTCTCATCTGATCTGTCAATGAATAGATCTCTTTGTCTGGAAACTCATCAGTAACCTTATATATACTCACTGCTAGATTATGTGCTTCTTTCCAAGCAACTAAATCTGTAAAAGATCGGATTTTCTGTACCATGCCCATAAAACAAATCTAACACAAAAATCCTCGATACTAAATACTTAATACTCTATACTACATTTAGTCCTTGACAAAGCTGTTCTACTTTGCTATTGTTTTATTAGTTAGGAACTATATTGATTATTAATCATATATTCCCACGCCTATGGCTGATCAAACTCTATCAATAGGTAACCTTCCAGATCTTCTAACTGTCCGAGAAGTTGCTCAAATACTTCGTGTTTCCCCTCTTACCATCAAACGTTGGGGGAAACGGGGTAAGCTTCCCGCAATACGCATCAACTCAAGAGGCGACAGACGCTACAAAAAGGAAGCAGTCCTCTGGTTGCTAGGCATTCAGCAGAAGAGCGACTAGACTATTTTGTTTCTAGGTACTCCCTGCGCTTTTTGAATAGATTCTCCCGAAATCCGCCCTCGGCGACAAATTTCTTCTCCAAAGATTCCTGTAATTTCTTTTGCAGGTATATTGCTTGATTTATCAAAGTTACCATCAGATTCACGGCTTTAGCGGGATCTTTGGGGAGATCGGGGAAGTTGGGGACGTCAGGGAGCGTAGGCGTCCTCTTCAAAATCTCCCACACCTCCCCTACTTCCCTTACTTTCCTTACCGCCTCCTCCTTCCCCCAGATAACGATGCGGTTTTGCCGAGCATATGTCAAAAAATCCTTGAGGAGTTCCTCCAAAGACGCTCTGTTAACACCAACCAGCTTTATGTATCCCTCCAGACTAGCCTGTTGATTACCTTCGGCGATATTGGAACTACCGGAACGGCTAGCCTGAACCATTTGGTCAAAAGTCCTTCTGGAAGAAAGGTTAGGGAAGTTAGGGTAGTCAGGGGATTGACAACGCTGACAGAAGACTACTGTGTAGTCGTATATAGGTACCGTGACTTTATATGCTAGCAGGTACTCGTAGCCTGCTTTCTTCCCGCTTCCCATACTTCCCTGACTTCCCTTACTAACCATATTTTTCTACCTCCCTTACTCCCGCGTCCCAACCACCCACCAGTCGAATGTGACTGGAGTTGGCTGGGGAGCCACGACTGCAACTCTAAATCTGCCATTGCTTTTTGAGCTTACTGTCAATGGACTGGTTGTATTAGTTGTTGCCGTTAGGAATATCTTTGATGTACTTGTCGCAATAGGTGTTGTGACTTCGATCTCCCTTGCTCCTATGGGTATAGTTGCAGTCCCAATACTATCCTTGCCTTTCACGACAAATTCTTCTGCCTCCACCGCTTCCGCCGTCACCGTCCCCGCCACAATCATATTCCCCTTTGTATCTATAATAATCTTTCCGGCCAAAATATCTATTCCTCCCAATCCTTTGGGCTGAAGTTTTAAGTCTCCGGCCAGTGTATATATTTCACCTTCAAGGCCATTGATAGAAAGCAATCCGGCATTGATATTTCCTGTAACGCCAAGGTCTGTAAGAGTAGTCCTGCCCAATACTGCAAGTGTCCCTGAGATAGTCGCTGCGTT
>MFNO01000022.1:74151-93291 GCA_001782075.1 Candidatus Levybacteria bacterium RIFCSPHIGHO2_01_FULL_38_26 | reverse complement strand
ATGAAACCGGCAACATATGTTTTTTCATAACTTCATTTCCCGATTCATTCTTTCCTATTTTTACGTCTTTTTTGGGAAGGTTGGGAATTTTAAATAGCCATTCACTCAACTCTTCCTCAACTGCTTTTAACGCATTATCTTCTTTCTCGAGCTGACTTTTTATCCTTTTTCCTTCTTCAATATTTTGCTCCCGAGATGCTCTGTTCCTTTCTTCTCTAAGTTTCTGGACAGACAGGGAAAGTTCTCTATGTTTGGTGTCGATTTCTAAAACATGATTTATATCAACATTAAAACCCTTATCTTTCGTCATCTTCTGAACAAAATTCGGATTTTCCCGCACAAACTTTAAATCGATCATACTTAATACCTAATACCTAATACTTTCGCAATTATCGGCTTTAGCCGAATAATTGCCTTATATCTGTGATTATACTTCTTCATCTCATCTTTGGTCAATTCGCTTTCGTGATAATATTTTCCAACCTCCGGTAAATAAAAAAACGAGCGGTATGGATAACCATGCAAAAGTTCCATATGGGGTTTTTTGGCAATTACTCCTTCTACCTTTCCTTCGCGACTATAAACTTTTCCATCAGGAAGACCCAGAGAGGCAACGAGTCTAAATGTTGCTTTTCTATTTTCTTCCGGCAATTTTTCAGAAACTTTCACCATGTGATCTATCAATTCCTCATCACTTGCTTCATATCCAAGCCATCTTCTGCTTCTTATTCCAGGCTCGCCTTTAAGGGCGTTTATTTCCAGACCCCCATCATCGGATATCGCAGGCAAATTGCTTTTTTTTGCATAAAAAATAGCCTTTGCCCGTGAATTCTCTTCATAAGTCTTTCCTGTTTCCTCCATGTCATCTGTAATACCAATATCTTTGAGTGATACTAGCTTGACTGGCAAATCAGACAAAAAATCCCTATATTCCCGCAGTTTTCCAGGATTTGTTGTAGCAATAAGAAGCTTTTTCATACCTCGTTAAATCTTTTTTTAACAAACTCTTTATCCAGAGACAAAATCAGCCACCCAGCCTTCGGACCGTGATTTTTTCCAAGAAGAGAGGTATAAATTGCAGCAAAAGAATCTTTTGAAGAAATACCTAATTCTTTTCCCCACTCATACAGATTTTTCTGGAAATCTTCAGGATTCCATTTTTTATCCAACTCTTCAGCAACTCTTTTTAAGAAATCTCTCTGTTTTGAAGTTAGATTTTGAGTAGCTCTTGGCAGGGACTTTTGAACTGTGAATTTTTCAGATTCTGGCGCATATCTTTCCACCCAAATCCTGGCATAACTTGCCCATTCCCCTAGATTCTCTTTTTTTATTTCACTGTCCATGTTGGGCATCTGAATCCATTGAGTTAGAACAGAAAAACGGATTTTTGGCGGTTTTTTAATTTTACCGACCTGCGACATTTCAAAAATTCTTCCAAGATCCTCATTTGATTTTTTATAATACGCATCAGCAGCTTTCTGATATTCATCAAAGAGCGTTGGAATTGTATCTTTTTCCGAAGGATCAAAATTAATTGCTTGATTAAGTTTTGTTTTGACAATTAAAAAACGAATAAGCTGCGGAGGCAACATCTCCAAAAGCTCCACAACAGAAATTCCTTTTCCCTTTGATGAGGACATTTTCTGTCCGCCAACAAGAAAAAATTCATGCGCAAAACTATAAGGAACAGGAGATTCTAAAATTTCTTCTGCAACTCTTTTTGCAAGATCATGCGATCCGCCTTTTGTCATATGATCTTTTCCGGCGCCCTCAACAGTAATTCCTATTGCCTGCCACTTAACAGCCCATTCTACTTTCCAGGGAATTTTTCCACTTATTTTTTCTTTTGTGGCAAATGGTGAAATTTTTTCTTTGAGTCCACATCCTTTTGTCCATCTTACTGCATCTACTCTACATTCAAACGCAACTTCTTTTCCATTCCAATTTGTAACTCTGGTTGTCGAAACTTTATTGCATTTTGGACAATAGACATTGAACGGATACCAGTCATCTGGCATTTTCTTTTTATATAAATCCTCGTATATTTTTCTAATTTTATCCGCGTTATCAAGGCATTTTTTAATCCCATCATTCATTTTGCCGGAAAAGTACAAATCCGTAGACCAAATAATTTCAGGTCTACAATCTATCTTGTTGAAACCATCCTCAAACTCTTTTGCAAAATATTCCGCGTAATTTTTTGCTCCTTTTTCTGGAGATGGAACCATAAAAAGAGGCATTCCTAAATACTTTTCATACTTTTCGTGGGCTAGGTAATTCGGAACCGTGTCCATAGGATCGTGATTATCAAAAACATATGTAAATTTTGCTTTTATACCAGCATCAACTAATGCTTTATAAACAATGTCATGCGTTGTTACAGCCCTAAGCCCTCCAATATGAATCCTGCCTGAAGGAGTTTTCATGTCGTCAACCCATTCAAGTGGAAAATTTCTTTTTTTGATATCTTCTGCAATTTTATCCGCCCAAAACATAAATATATTATAAATCATCAAGGCTGTTATTGCGAGGATTGCAATTTAAAGAAAATAAAGCTAATTTCCAGGACACGGGGCAAATTCGCAGTTAGGGCCTTCTCGTCCAACATAAGTTACTCCATCGGTACATAACTTCGCATCCTGCGTACACACGACCTGATCCTCTGGGTCCCCGCCTGTCGGCGAGGCAGGGGTGAATTTGAAGGTTTTGACCATTTGTTTGTATGTCTCTATAAAATAGCTATCTGGCGGTTCTACGCTCACATTCCCAGCTCCCGAAAGCTCCAATGTTAATACGTAGATATAATTTTTATTTTGAGGTAGGAAAAAAGTCATATAAGTAAATAGACTAGGATCGCCAAGCTCAAAGATCGGAATTCCGTTTAATGAGTATTCGTTGTAAACAATTTTACCTTTGGGATACTCGATTGCAGTGCCGGGTTTTTGGCTGGGTTTTAAAACAGTCCAGTAGTAATCAGACAATTCTTGGTTTTGTTGATAGGCAGTGTCAATGTTGCCCTTTTGGCCGTCTTTAATGTTATATTTAATTTCAAGACGCTCCTTTAGAGACATATTTGGGAGCTTGGGCAGGATTTCAATATTAGAATGGACACTAACTCCCTCATGATTACCTAAGATTTGACCACTAACTAAAATTAGAACTAAATCACTTCCTCCGGGAAAATAAGATCCAAACGTACCTGTATGCTCACCCCATGATGGATGCTTGAATTCAAACCCATATTTGGTATTCGTATACGTCTTCCAACTTTCAGTTTCGTCGGTTATTGATGGCAATGGGGGTTCGGGCGGAGGGATGGGGATTTGATTTTGCGGCTGATTACTGAATACATAAATAATTCCGATAAAAATTAGTGCAATTAAAACAATAATCCAATGACTGTGTTTAGGAACTGACGGTTTAATTGATGTCTGTTCGACCTGGTTGTCAACCGCTTTCTCTTCCATGGTTAAGATGAGTATAACACACTAGTTCTAATTGGTGAATTTGAAGGTAGAGAGAATTTGATTGCAAATATTTAATGTATCTTTTTCGTCATAATATATCTCACAAGAAGAATAGATTTTTCTGCCTTGATTATCTGTAAAGAATATATAAATAATACCATCATTAACGTTTTCAATATCAAAAACCCTAGATTGTGTGGTATAGTTTTTCAATTCAAGATCGTGAACTGGGTCAAAGTCAATTGTTAAGCCAGGCGGAGAATAGCCAGTATGTTTCTTATCAATAAACTTAGGGTAGCTTTTACCATAGGGGTCATTATTGGCAACTTCATAATTTGGTGGATATCTCATCTCAAACCCAAAAACCTCATTTCTATATGTTTTCCAATTCGAAGTGTCAATGCTTTGGCTTTGGTCGGTGAATTTGAAGGCGGAGAGGATTTGGTCAAAAATTTTATAATATTGTTTTTTACTCCCTTCAAAATCCGCTATAAATGACATTTGTTTATTATATGTCTTATTCCTAATTGTTGCTGAAAGCTTAACGCCTTTATATCCACCGCTCTCAAAGCTTTGCTCATAGCGAGATATATACATTCCGTTTTCAAGTTTTTCATCAGTATATTTCTCTACTCTTTGATACTCTGGTATTTCTCTAACATCCAAAATAAATCCTTTATAAATTGCTGGGTCTCCACCTTCTTGAGTAAATGTACTTGGAACTAACTCGTAAATCAATTTAGGGTAAACAGCTCCTTCCTCAAGCTCCATATCAGTTACAACTGCAATTATATAATTTTCCCCGAAATCTCCTCGTTCGGTTACACTCAAAGAATCGGGATACTTAAACTCATACCCTAACTTTTCATTCCTATACGTATTCCAATTTGCAGTTTCGTCGGTTAATGGCGATTGTGTTGGGGAAATTGAGGATGGGGGAGTTGGGATTGATTTTTGGGAATTTAGCAACAGAATAAAAATGCTCCCGATGAAAATAATGGCAATAAATGCAATTAAAATAATAATCCAGTGATTTTTCTTGGTTGCTGGTGGATTTAGTAATTCTTGTTCGATCTTGTTTTTAACCGCCTGTTCTTCCATGCTACTATTCCTGTCATCCCGAATTTATTTCGGGATCTAAATCCTGAAAAAACGAGATGCTGAAACAAGTTCAGCATGACATAAACGGTGAGAATCTGTCAAGAAACTATCTGCACCTCGGGATCGGGGTAAAAACCGAATGTCTCATAAAATTTCTCTTTTATTTTTTCTATAATTGAATAAACATCGCTAAATTTCGCGTTGTCAAAATTAACAATATAATTCGCGTGTTTTTCAGACACCTTTGCCCCTCCGATTGCAAATCCTGAAAAACCAAGCCTGTCAATTATGTACCCCATAGAGGCTTTGTTGTACCATTTATTTTCTACCAAATCTTTAACATCACCCCAAACATTCAATATTTTCCCAACTTCTTCTTTTTTTATAACGTTCTTAAAAACAGACCCGCAGGACGGATATTCCATTGGGTGATTTTTATTTCTATACTCTATGTGTCCTTGATAAACTTCTTTTGCTTTTTCAATGTCTTCTTTTGATGCTTTTTGCAACTTAAATGTTGCGGAGACTACCAATAGATCCTTGCTTCGTTTGATTAGACTATCTCTATAACCAAACTCCAACTCCGAAGCTTTAAGTAGTTTGCGATCAAACCTTCCATCTTGTCCAACTTCAAAGACTTCTACTGCGTCAACGCACCCCGCTATTTCTCCTCCAAAAGCTCCCACATTCCCCCGAACTGCTCCGCCAATTGTACTTGGCAACCCTCCTGCCCATTCAAGTCCTAATAAGTTATTTTTAAATGAAAACTTAATAAGATCATCCAAATCCTCTGACGCAAATGCTTCTATAACATTATCATCGATAAGTTTTATCCCGGAAGATTGTACCCTGCCAGGTACCGCCTGGTACATGGAGAACCACAAAACTACTCCGTCAAAGAACTTATCATTTATCAAAATGTTTGAACCAAGACCAAGGGGCAAAATCTTTTTGGTTTTTTCTTTTTTTATAAAATCCAAAGCTTGAAATAAATCTTCTTTTTTCTCTATTTTTAGAAGAACTTTTGCCTTTCCGCCTATTTTGTAATACAGAATTTCAGAAAGGAGAAAGTCATTATAGATAAACATGGAAATTAATTATACCTCAACTTAATAGAAATTGCTGCTATTAGAGGCTTATAAGTAGTAAATTAGCTTGTTTGACCGTTGCTACCTTGATCTAATATTCCCCACACATTGCTCTCCACATATGTGGCACTTTTATCTCCTGCCAACCATATTCCTGTTTCTCCGCATCTCCAAACAGAAGGAGCTATTTGTTTCCATTTCTCGGGCTTATATGTTCGTCTATATTCATCAAATTGTTCTATTGAGACGTCTGGAACCACCATCGCAGCGTCATCAATACGCAACATTTTCATGCCGTTTCTTGCGAGCGCTCTCAACCATGCATCCTTAGGCAGGTCATCTGGTCTTTTAGAGTCAACATACTCTTTAAAGCTAGCATTAGGATCTGATTGACTATATTCTCCAAACTGACTTGGTCTAAATGAACCCATTACGTATTTAGCCCCCAATTCTTGAGATTTATCCTTTACAGTATCTATAATAGTTTTTGTAAGCCCCTGTCCTTGGTAATCTGGACGAACATTAATCGACATCATTCCAACCGCGTTACCATCGGGAATAAATGTCTTTTCTCCGGTAGCGGGAACGCCCATCAACTCATCCCAAGTCGCAAGCAACTTAGGATCACCATTATAGTCAAACCTTGCAAGCGATAAACTTGCGATCGGTCGACCTTCAGGCGTCCATATTGCTAGCTGTCCTTCCGGAAAAACCTCTGCTCTCTTTGCTAATGTTTCCGGAGAAGCTCGAAGCCACGGAGCCCAATTGGGCACCTCAAGCTCCTGGTAAATTTTCCCCGCCTCATCAGGCCTATATGGACGAATCTCGATATTTCGACCGCTCTCTTTAACGTCAATACTATTCTCCATATTACTTCTTGATCTACAATTATCTGCCTCTATCATAAGTGTATCAAAAAAAACTAATAAGTGGTAATATACCCTACGTGAAACTAATTGTCAATTTTTTATAAATAATATACAAATAACATATTATTTGTTATAATTATAACATGTTGACTGTTCCTGAAGCTTCTAAAAAAATAATTAAAAGATCACGATACCTTTCTGAGGCTTTATCAAAAAACTTGATAAACATATCTGCTTTGGCAGATTATATAAAACCGGAGCTTGAGGAAATGCTTTTTAAAAAAGTAAGTAGATCCTCCATAATAATGGGCGTAAGAAGGGTTTCTGCTAATTTTAAAGATAAACCAAAATCTAGATACAAAGAACTTTTTAAGTCGCCGCCAGAAATGATAATTAGATCGAATTTAACTCTTATCAACCTTTTAAACTCAAATAAGCTATATAAAAACTGTAATCAATTTTTCGACAATCACCCAATCCAAAAAAGACATTTTTTTACTTTATCAGAAGGGCTTTCAGAAACTACAATTGTCGTAAGTAATGGGCTAAAAGAGGATTTACTAAATCAGCTTAAAAATGAAAATATTATATCCACAGTTGATGATTTAGCGTCAATTACCATTGAATTACCAGAGGGAGCTGAAAAAGAACCTGGGATTATCTACTTTTTTGTTAAATCTGTTGCCTGGGAGGAAATAAATATTGTAGAGATAATTTCTACCAGACTAGAACTAACGCTTGTTTTTGGAAATAAGGATATTAATAATGCATTTTCAATCTTTAAGTCGTTATTTAACTAACTTTTGTTTTCCCAAACCATTACAGCTCCATAGTCTCTACTTTCTCTATCTGGCTCAAAGTGTGTAATAATCTTTTTCGGCTCTAAACCATTCCTCATGTAAAATCTTATCTCCGGATCAAAAGGCTCATTTTTATCATTTTTAAGCTTTAAATATTCTTCAACAGAAATTTCCCCATGCTCTCTGCAATAGCCATCGTATCGAGGAATTCTTGCCCCTAAAAAAAGGTAACTTAAACCTAATTCTTTAGTAATTTCTTTTTGAGCACCCAAAAGTAAACTACCAAGTCCCATACCTTGCACATCCCTTGCTACGCCAATAGAAACGACATATAGCGCATTTCCAGAAGGATTATGAGTTTTTTTTATAAATCCGTTATCCGTAATCTCATTCCATGTTTTCCCTTCAGAAGGATAGCTGACTATTTGTGAAGTCGTGATGCCTTTTATCCTACCATCAACTCTGGCAACAAAAAAACCTTTTCCAAATGTTTGTAATCTCGAAACAAATTTCTCTTTAGATGCTTGAAGTTCGGGCGGCCAAGATTCTTTTTCTACCCTTACGATGTCATCAAAAAACTCATCTAGTTCTTTTGAATTTATCCTGTTTACAGTATCAACTGTTACTTTTCCAGAAGGAATCTCTTTGGGATTTCTGTTTTTTGCCATTAATAAAAACTTTTTAACTTTTACAACTCAACTAGTCGCTATTATAATCAGTTTATGGACACAATTGTATAGCCTATTTTTCCAGCTGGTGCTTCGACTTCTATTTTTTCCCCCGACTTTCTTCCCAAAAGAGCCTTTCCCAAAGGAGACTCATGCGAAATTTTCCTTTCCTTTGGATCTGCTTCCCACTCTCCAACCAGCATAAATTCTTCCCTTTTTCCTCTTATATTAAGAGTGACTCTTGAGCCTAATTTCACTACATGGGCTGAGGCGCCAGTATCTCTAATCACAACTGCCTGTTTCAAAAGCTCTTCAAGCTCATCAAGTCTTCCGTCTATAAAAGACAGCTCATCGCGAGCGGCAACGTACTCGGCATTTTCAGACAAATCTCCCTGGTCCCTTGCCTGGGAAACCCTAGCTAGAACTTCAGGACGTTTTACGCTTGACAGCTCTTCGTATTCTTTTTTAAGCTGGGCTATGCCTTCTTTGGTCAAATAAATTTTCTTTGTGTCCATATTTAAAATAAGTCCCTCTCAATAAAGAAGAAGGGACAATTATGAAACAAGAGAAATATAGCTCAAAACCAGACTTTTGTCAATGTCCTCTAGTGCTAGGCGTATTCCCTAAATTGACTTACAAGCCTGAAAGCAGACTTCTTAACCTTTTCAGAAACTTCAACCTTTACCACACCCTTCCCTGGTTGCCCGTAAAATATCAAAGATCCAAGCGGAGCCGAAAGTACCAAGGGCAGAACGGCCAAATCTTCTTCTCCTTCTATGTAAAGTATTATCCGATTGTATTTTTTACTTATTTTAAAAAGATCAGAAGCTGTTTTAAAAAGACTTGGAACAAGAGATCCCGCGGGATTTTTTATCTTAAAAATTTTCTCATTTCCAGTAAACCCAAGTTCCTTAAAATTCGAGAATTTTATTCGTCTTTCTACCTTAAAATCCGTAACCGATATATCCTGATTAATACCTAAATCATTAAACTTTTTTGTCGTTACATCTCCTACCGTTATTAAATATGGACATTGTTGTAATCTAAAATCTTTATCTTTTTTCAAAATCTCTCCAAAAGGCTTTTTAAGTCTCTTTCTTAGTTTTTCCGTAATAAAAAGTTTTTTTCTAAACCATATTGGATTTATATAAGACACCCCTTCTCGATTAACTTGCCCTTTTCTGATCTTTGAGGAAGAAATATGTTCTTTATTGTCTATTTTTACCAGTGAAAAAGTCTCTATCTTCAATGGAGAGTTTCCTTGTTCAATTCTTGATGAATTGATTTTTTTTGAGCCTAATATCGTATCTTTTGTAACAACTATTGCCTCTACATTGAGCTTATCCCATTTTTTTGGAATAAAATTATCATCAATCGGCTCTATTAAGACTCTTGTCAGGGCGTCTTCGTGTTTGAAAAACTCTATGAGCTTTTGCTTTCTTATTTTATAACTTTGGATCTTTTCAGTATTTTTCTTGAATTTAACATACCAATCTGTAGTTAAACCAACAAGAATCTTTTTGCTTATAGACAAGCAGTGCCTCAAAAATTCTTCGTGGCCTCTGTGCAAATGGTCAAAAGTGCCTCCGCAAACAATCACATTATATTTCATGCCACTTTGCTCCCCTCTTTATTTATCACAAACTTTAAAGAACTATTCTCACTATTCTTTAACCCATTTCTTTTGACAAGCTTCGCGGCATGACCCTTCCGTAGTTTTAACGAAGGAGGGTCATATTGTTTTAATCTTCTTTTGTATTCGTTTAATACTTTATTTTTATAGTCTAATGGGTGAAAAGCCAGGAGATTTTCAGAGATAGTTTCGTTTGTCCTGTGTTTCTTAATTGACCAAAGTTGAACAAGCTTAGCAAACTGCTCAAAGATGAACAATGAGTTATGAGTCATGAAAAAAGGACTCCTTTGTTTATTCTTGATTCTTTTTATAGCGTTTGGCAAATATTTCTCTATCCACTCATTTGCATCTACAAACTTTTTATACATATTGTTTCTCTCAAATACAGGAAGCAGTTGCGCAATTTCATGCGCCGTGTATAAATCCCTCCTACTTTTTGGAAAACTCAGTAAAGAATCATCTATTATCATGTTCAAACAGATTTTATCAGAAACTTCACTTTGATTTCTCGTCCTGTACTTTCCGCAAATAAGCAGCAAAATAATCATAGCAAGTCTTGTCAGCCAAAGACTACCCTTCGAAGCAATAACAAAAAAATCTATGTCGTCATATTTATCTGAATTTTTTAGAGACAGGGCCCCACTGATGCCAATCAATTGAACCGTTGGGATAATAGAAAGTTTTCTTGCAATCTTCTTCGCGATGACTAGTTTTCCTCTACTTACTTTTTGCCTGTTAACTCTTGTTCCAATGATTTTATCTCGATTCAAAAGACAATAAAAATTTTTTTTAAAAATAGCTCTATTTTGTTTTAAGCTCTTTTTTAAAGAATCATCAAGAGTCCCAACGTATATATTTTCTATTTTCTGCCCTATTAAATATTTCCAGATCTCATCTTTTTTTAGTGGATAATCAAAAATATCGCTGTAGACTAAAGTCCTCAAGATTGCCCTAACAACTTTATCCTGCATGGTTTAACTTATGGCTGGGCAGGGGGAGAATACTGATTTTTTACCTGATTTACACCTTCGGTAAGAGTAACAACTGCAGACTGAGGAGATCCTCCATTAATAACAGCATTCACGGCGTCTCCAAGATAGGTATTCATCTGGGAATTCAATCCATTGTCATGCGTGTCGCTTGAAAAAAATGATGATACGGCAATGCTCCCCTGTGAAACAAAAGGATAAACAATTGGGTTGTCTTTAAGTGAATCCGCAAGATCAATTCGAGCATACGGCTCCCCAAAAGCTCTCGTCTTGGAGCTTTCAGAGAAAAATTTTTGAGCTGTTTCCTTCTCTGCCAAGAATTTCAAAAAAAGAAGCGCTTCTTGTTGATATTGGCTTTTTGCCGATACGCCCTCTACCCAATAGCTTGCTATTGTCGCGTTTTGACCTTGAAGCTGCGGGACAGGATGTATCTCAAAGACAAGACCAGGATTTAGTGCTTTTATTGTAAAGTAATCCCATGAATAACCAAAATACATAGCAACATTGCCTTTGGAAAAGGCAATCATCGAAGGATCAAGACTGGTGTTCCAAGTGCTAATATCAGCAGCCGTGACAAAAGAAGCGTAAAACCCTAACGCCTCAGCCGCTTCTTCGGCGTTTCCCTCGATGTTGTTTAGGTCAACCCCATTTTGAACAAGCAGCATAGAGACAATATCCGGAGCGTGATTTATATTATTGAATGCCCCGAGAGCCGCTCCTGAAGTCAATATCTGCCCACCGCTATCTTTTACCGTTAGGCTGCGGGAATAATTTATAAAATCAATCCAGTCTTTAGGAGCAGACAGTCCGGCTGAATCAAAGATATCTTTATTTATAAAAAGCGCGAGAGTATCAATCTCCAGTGGAATTCCATAAATTGCTCCATTTTTTATCAGATCTCTGCTTGCGACCGGATAAAATGTCCTCCCGAATTCGTCTCTGCTTATAACATCACTTGGCAAGGGCGCCAAAACGTCCGAAAGCATGGGAATCCAAGTGTTGTGATAGCGGAAGATATCAGGTCCCGTGCCGTTTTGAATTCTTGTTACAAGTCTTTCTCTATACTGCTTGTGATCTTGCTTTGAGTAATTTATTTTAATATTTGGATGATCTCTATTAAACTCCGCAATTACGGACTGCATAGTAGAAGGTTCCTCCCACAGTCCCCAGTAAGTCAGGGTAACCTCCGTTATTCCAACTCTTCGAAGCAATGGAAGACCAAAACTATAAATAATATAACCAATGGAAACAATAAGCATAACTACGATTAATACCTTTAAAATCCCCCGAGGCGATATCGGCGATCTTGAAGAACGAAACGCAAAAGGTGACGATCCCTGGGGAGAGCTAGAAGGTGCTGCTCCTTGATTCTGCGCAGGCTTACTCTGACCAGAAGACTCTGGGGGAGTTTGAAAAATTGTGTTCCCATTCATATATATATTTAGTATAATACCATATGTTTACAAAATGCAAATGAAAAAATTCTCCAAAAAACACCTCAAGACAGCCTTCTGGTTCGTGGTGGGAATAAGCTTTGGCTTGTTTTTGTTTTCAAGTTTTGCTTTTATCATCTTCCAAAAAAAGTATGCTCACTCTGTCTATCCAAAGATAATAGTTGATGGGATAAATTTAGGCGGTAAATCAGAGGAGGAGGTTATCGATTTGTTTGCCAAGAAAAACGCTCAATCTCAAGACGCAAGGTTTGTTTTTTTTTACAACGACTATATCTCAACCGCTTCAGCCAAGGAAATCGATTATGGTTTTGACGAGAAGCTTATAGCCAGCCAAGCAATATCTGTAGGAAGATCGAGTAACTTGTTGTCAAATATAAGCCTAATAATTCAGTCCTATTCCAGCGGAATAATTCTCCCCCCCGCGTACCGCTACGACGAGCCCAAAATCCTAACAATTCTTTCTCCAATCATTCAGGAAATAAATTATGCTCCTGTGGATGCAGTTTTTACTTTCCAGAATGGCAAAGTTACAGCGTTTAAACACTCTGAGAATGGTCAAGTTATTGACTTCTCAGGCCTTAACAGTATGCTAAAATCAAAATTTGCAAAAGTTACCTCAGCCAAAAAACCAGAAGTCTTAAATATAGAAATTCCCGTCAAGACTCTAAAGCCAAAAATCACTACAGAAGAAGTAAATAATCTTGGCATAAAAGATCTTCTAGCATCTGGGACGTCCCTATTTAGAGGTTCTATCCCGGGAAGAATCTACAACATCAACCTTGCTTCCGAAAGACTAAATGGTATTTTGGTCAAACCGGGAGAGACATTTTCCTTCAATAACGCGCTTGGTGACGTATCTGCCTTTACCGGCTACAAACAAGCGTATATTATACAAAATGGAAGAACAGTTTTGGGTGACGGAGGAGGAGTATGTCAAGTTTCAACGACCCTGTTTAGGGCGCTTTTAGACGCAGGCCTTCCAATCACTGAAAGAAATGCTCATGCGTATAGAGTTTCTTATTACGAACAAGATAGCCCGCCAGGATTGGATGCTACGGTTTATTCGCCAACTATTGATCTTAAATTTAAAAACGACACAGGCAACTATATTCTTATCCAAACATCTATAGATCAAAAACGCCAACAGCTTTGGTTCTATCTTTATGGGACAAGCGATGGAAGGAAATCAGTTGTAGAAAAACCAATTATTAGCAGCCAAACTCCTCCGCCTGAAGCCCTTTATCAGGATGATCCAACTCTTCCCAAAGATACTATAAAGCAGGTAGATTTTGCTGCCTGGGGAGCACGAGTCTCTTTTTCCCGAGAAGTGACTAGAGATGGCGAGGTAATAATATCTGACAAATTTGTCTCGAATTTTAGACCCTGGCAGGCAGTATACCTTCGGGGAACAATGGAGTAAATCATGAATAAGATTATATCTGTACAAAAGTCATTCCAAATTGCTAAAAAACTAAGGGGCGACGGGAAAACTATTGTTCTTGCCGGTGGTGTTTTCGACATTCTTCACGTTGGCCATGTCAAATTTTTACAAAAGGCAAAAGAAAAAGGCGACCAGCTTTTTGTTCTTGTTGAAAGCGATGGTAACGTAAGAAGAATCAAAGGCAAAAACCGACCAATAAATAATCAAAAAAACAGAGCAGTAATTCTTTCCAGTTTAATATATGTCGATTATGTTATCCTCCTGCCAAACCTCAAAACAGATACTGACTACGACAAAATTGTCTTCCAAATACAGCCATCTGTTATCGCAACAACTGCCAAAGATCCAAATATCTTGCACAAAAAAAGACAATCGGGCCAAATCAAGGGAAAAGTTGTAAATGTTACTCCGAGAATATCCAACCAGTCAACAACAAAACTTGCAAGACTGATCAATGAAGATGTGCTATGACCTCAAGACTTCGACTGAGCTCAGCCGAAGTCCAAGCTCAGGGTCATGTTGAGGAACTCGAAATATGAAAAAATTTTTAGTCGTATTTATTCTGGTTCTGTTTTTAGCAGCAGGAGTAATAATTTATCAAAGTTTTCTGCAAAATATTCCAAAAACGCCAACGGCAACTATCAATAATCAAACCTTTGTCCTTGAAGTAGCCAAAACCGAAGAAGAAAAAGCAGTTGGACTTTCTGCTAAAGAAAAACTTAATGAAAATGCGGGAATGCTATTTCCGTTTGAAACACCCTCCTATTACTCTTTCTGGATGAAAAATATGAAACTTCCCATAGATATTATCTATATTAGAGATGGAAAAATAGTAACAATCCACAAAAACGTACAACCTCCAGCAAATCCAAACGAAAACCTTCAAATATATAACTCAACCGCTCCAGCAGACACGGTACTGGAGATAAATGCCGGTTTTTCGGAAAAATATAATTTTAAAGAAGGAGACGAAGTAAGACTAGAAGACATATGATAATATTAGGAATAGAAACATCTTGCGATGAAACCTCTGCCGCAATTATTGAGGGGAATAAAAGTGATAAAAAAGTAAAGCTTGTATCAAATGTAGTGGCATCTTCCCTCTCTCTGCATTCAAAAACAGGAGGAATTATCCCCGAAGTCGCAGCTAGGCAACAAATCAAATATATAATACCTGTAATTAAAAAAGCTCTTGTGAAAGACATTGACGCCATCGCAATAACTTACGGCCCGGGACTAATCGGATCTCTACTTGTGGGAGTCGAGACTGCAAAAACTTTATCCTACGTTTGGAAAAAACCAATAATTCCTGTTAACCATCTGATTGGACACATATATTCTAATTTTATAGACAACGACAAAATAACATTTCCATTCATAGGCCTTATTACATCAGGCGCACATACTGATTTACTGCTTTTCAAGTCACACGATAAATACATTTGGCTTGGGGGAACACGTGATGACGCGGCAGGAGAATGCTTCGACAAATGTGCTCGTCTATTGGGATACGATTATCCCGGTGGACCAAAGATTTCTGAACTTGCTGAAAGGGGAAATCTCGAAAGGTTCAAACTTCCAAGTCCTTTGATCAATAGTAAAGATTTTGACTTTTCGTTTTCTGGACTAAAAACAGCATTTTTTAGATTGGCAAACCAACACTTTCCAATAACAAAAACTGATGTTCATAGCAACGGTTTTCAATGGCAACAAATAGATTTGGAAAAAACACTTTCCCAATCCGAACTGCAAACGCTGTGTGATCTTTGTGCATCTCTACAAAAATCAATCGTAGATGTTTTAGTTATAAAAACTTTAAAAGCAGCACAAAAATACAACGTCAAATCAATTCTCCTCTGTGGCGGTGTCGCAGCAAATCAAAAACTCCGAAACGCGTTCAAAGCTCAAAGCTCAAAGCTCAAAGTTGATTTTTTTGTTCCGCAAAAAAATCTTTGTACGGACAATGCTGCCATGATCGCCACCACAGCCTTTTTTAAGTACAAACCATTACCTTGGCGCAAAATCACAGCAAATCCAGAATTGTATTTTGATTAAGATCTTGTTATCCTAAAAAAGGGAGAACGTCAAAATAAAACGATTTTTAAATCCAAAATTTCTTATCGGACTCATTTTGGCTGGATATGGTATTTTTGGCGTCCCAGCTCAAATATATAACTGGGCCTATGGAGACATAAAGGTTTTTTCAGGATTTCTTGGACTAGATATTTTTTTAGCTATCTTCGCTTTGCTATTGCCTGTAAGTTCTTTTGCTGTAGGATTGATTTTAATCAAACGTTCTTTTCGACAATCACCCTCATATACAAAAGACGTAAAAGAAAAGAAAAATTTGCCTATTATGCTTTATCCATGGATTGTTATGCTCATCCCACTAATTATTCTTTTAATAATCCCAGATATTGAAGCTGGTGGAAAAGGATGGCTATTCGTTTACTATTTTATATATCTTTTTGTTGCAATCCCCGCTGCTCTTTTTACTTTTGTTGCCGATAAATCAAATACCATAATAATTAATATATTAATCAGCGTGCCACTGTTATTAGCTGTATATTTGTTTATAGTCATATTGACTTCATCTTCCTAACCGCAACAAGATGTAATCCCAAACTAACTATGTTACAATACACCTCATGGAAAATCTGCTGCCCGTTACAATAATACTTCTCCTTGGTTTTGCAGTAATACTTTATTTCCTCAACAAAAAAATTTCAGAGCTTAAAAATTCAAAAAATGATACTGCGCTTCTCGAATGGCTTAAAAGCATGCAGCAGACGATGCAAGCCAACTCGACTGACGTTACAAAAATACTGCAAGAAAACTCCAGGCAGCTCAACGAAAGATTGGACAATGCGGCTACAGTAATTCGAGACGTCGGAAAAGAAGTTGGGCAAATGAGCGAGATAGGCAGAAGCATGAGAGACTTACAGGAATTTCTCAAAAGTCCAAAACTTCGGGGAAACATCGGAGAGCAGGTGCTAAAAGATTTAATCTCTCAGATGTTTCCCAAAAATAGTTTTTTCCTTCAGTATCAATTTAAATCAGGTGAAAGAGTTGACGCGGCTATAAAAACCGATGCCGGAATCCTATCAATAGACTCAAAGTTCCCAATGGAAAATTTTCAAAAAATGATAAAAGCGGATAATGACAAGGGGAAAGACGAAGCAAAAAGCGAATTTACAAGAGACGTTAAAAAACATGTCAGCCAAATCTCCAAAAAATATATTCTACCAGGAGAAGGAACCATGGATTTTGCACTTATGTATGTGCCGAGTGAATCCGTATATTACGAAATAGTCAATATGTCCGAAATTATGGACTATGCTAGAAAAGAAAGGATTTATTTTGTCTCCCCAAGCACTCTTTATGCCCATCTTCAAACAATTCTTCTCTCTTTTGAAGGAAAAAAGATTGAAAATAGTTCCCGTGAAGTCTTTAAAACGCTTCGCGCTCTGCAAATAGATTACAACAAAGTCGAAGAAAACATGATGGTTTTAGGAAAACACATTAACAATGCATCTTCACAGTTTAACAATGTTTCAACGGGACTTAACCAGTTGGGCTATAAACTTAACTCAACAAAAAATTTGGAAGATAACGAAGTAAAAAAAATTAATAACCAGTAAAATTTTCTATAAATATCTTCTCGTTGGGAACACCCATATTCTCAACAACTTCTTCCATGGCCGCGACCATTGCCGGTGGCCCAACGATTAAATATCTAGGTTCTAAAAAATTCGGAACGTATTTCCCTATCATGCTAGCCGAAATTCTTCCCCTCTCACCCTTCCATTCTTCAGTCGGATGAGTAATCGTATAAACAACCTTAATCATGGAATTTATTTTTGCAATACCTGACAACTCATCGTAAAAAACCATATCATTTGCTTTTGAAAATGAAACAATAAGCGTCATCTGTATAGATAATTTCTTTGAATGCGCGTATTTAATCATGCTATGAAATGGAGTTAATCCGATTCCTCCTGCCAGAAAAACTCGGTTGTTCTTAGTATTTTCATCAAAATAAAATTTACCCATTGGTCCAAAAAATTTCACCTTTTCCCCCGCCCTCAAATCTGCTAGTCTCTTTTTAAAAGAGCTTTGAATTATTCTGGTAGTTATAGTTATATATTTTTTATCGAGAGGTGATGAGCTAATTGTAAAAAATCTTGAATTACCGCGATTATCAGGATTTTCAATATCTAAAATCACCCTCATATACTGTCCTGGTAAAAAAGTGAGATTCTGCTTTGAAGAATCAAAGTAAAATGTGTAAGTATTATTTGCAACTTTTTCTTTTTTTAAAAATGGTAAGTATAAATCTTTTGCAATTGACATATTCAAGATATAATTATAACATCATAGAGAAAAGGGGGTGAAAATATATGTGCTACAACTGCGGATGCGGTATGAAAAACGATGATATGGGAAAAGGACGCGCGACAAAAGGAGGAGGATCTCTCACGGAAGATGATATGAAAGAAATGGCAGAAAAATGGGGAATAACCTTGGAAGAGACAAAAAAGAATATATTTGAAACACTTAGAGGCGAACTGGGTGTGGTAAAATAGCTTCATGCCAAAAGTGCAGCTCAACCGCGAACAACTTAATGCCGCTACGTATGGCGAAGGTCCGCTTTTAATTATCGCAGGCGCTGGCACTGGAAAAACAACAGTTATTACCGAGCGCATCAAATATCTGATTCTTAAAAAAGAAGTGTTGCCTTCTCAAATTTTGGCACTTACCTTTACTCAAAAAGCGGCAGAGGAGATGGAGGAACGTGTCGATGTTGCCATGCCTTATGGTTATACGCAAATGTGGATCTCCACATTCCATGCATTTTGCGATAGAATTTTGAGAAACGAGGCAATACATATAGGACTAAATCCTGCATACAAACTCATGACTGAAGCAGAAACAATACTTTTTTTGAAAGAATTTATTTTCGAATTTAACCTCTCCTATTTTCGGCCACTTGGAAATCCAAATAAATTTTTAGAAGGCATGCTCCAGCACTTCTCAAGACTTAGAGATGAAGATATTTCACCCAAAGAATATCTTTTTTGGGCTCAAGCTCAAACAAAAACCCAAGAAGATGAAAACGAAAAAAACTTAGAGCTGGCTAATGCTTTTAAAGCTTATCAAGACTTGAAGGGTAAAGAAGGCGTTATGGATTTCTCGGATTTAATTACAAATGCCTTGAAACTCTTTAGAGAGCGAAAAAACATCTTAGGGCAATACCAATCTCAATTTAAGTATGTTCTCGTAGACGAATTCCAAGATACCAACTACGCTCAAAATCAACTTGCCATTCTTCTTGCTGGAAAACAAAAAAATATTACGGTTGTTGGAGATGATGATCAGGCAATTTATAGATGGAGAGGCGCTGCTATT
Source organism: Candidatus Levybacteria bacterium RIFCSPHIGHO2_01_FULL_38_26 (assembly GCA_001782075.1). Lineage (GTDB taxonomy): Bacteria > Patescibacteriota > Microgenomatia > Levybacterales > UBA12049 > 2-01-FULL-38-26. Next base: position 74,372 of record MFNO01000022.1, on the reverse strand, counting down.
TCAAACATCATACAATTCAAAAAACAATTTCCAAAAGCAAAAGTTATAACGTTAACCAAAAACTACCGGTCAACCCAAGAAATCCTAGACAAGGCATACTCGCTTATCCAGTATAACAATCCAGACCGGCTTGAGATCAAAGAAAAAGTTGACAAAAAACTAAAAGCCCAAAGAAGCGAAAATTCAATTCCAATTGAATTCCTTTTTGAAGAACGCGTTGA
>MFNO01000022.1:0-74136 GCA_001782075.1 Candidatus Levybacteria bacterium RIFCSPHIGHO2_01_FULL_38_26 | reverse complement strand
AACGCGTTGAAGATGAAGCAGATACAGCAGTAAAAAAAATTCAGGATCTTGTAGCCAGTAACGCTTACGACTATAAAGATATAGCAATATTAATCAGAGCAAACAATCATTCCCTAAGCTTTGTCCGAACGCTTCAGAGATACAATATTCCATATCAATTCTTAGGTCCAGGCAGACTGTTTCATCAAGAAGAAATAAAAGATCTTATCGCTTATCTAAAAGTCCTGTACAATTTTGAAGACTCAATTTCTCTGTATAGAGTTTTGATTAACCCTATTTTTGATCTGGAAAGCAGAGATTTAGCCGCTGTTCTTAATTTCGCGAAGCGAAAGAATCTTCGGCTCTTTGAAGCTTTAGAAAAAATTGCCGATTCTAAAGAGGACGAAGTCGAGCTAATCTTAAGCTCCACATCCATGAAGAAAGTTCAAGCTTTAACAAACATGATTAAACGCCATTTAAAACTAGCTTCAAAAGACAGCGCGGGGCAAATTCTTTATTATTTTATGGAAGATTCAGGGATGCTAAAAAAATTTTTATCTACCAAAACAGATATAGAGACACGCAAATATCAAAATATTGCAAAGTTTTTTGACAAGTTAAAAACCTACGAGATTGAGCATGAAGACTCAAGAATTTTTCCCGTCGTTGATTGGATTGATCTGTCAATGCAAATGGGAGAAAGTCCTATGGCAGCAGATATTGATTGGTCGGAAAATAATGCGGTAAACATTCTAACCATCCACTCGAGTAAAGGTCTTGAATTCCCTGTTGTTTTTTTGGTAAATCTCGTAAGTCAACGTTTCCCAACCAGAGAAAGACGAGAACAAATACCTATCCCTACCGATCTCATCAAAGAAATACTGCCCGAGGGAGACTATCACCTTCAAGAAGAAAGACGCTTGTTTTATGTAGGTATGACGCGCGCACGAGATAGACTTTATTTTACAGCTGCTAATTTTTACGGCGAAGGTAAAAGAGATAGAAAACTTTCTCCTTATGTATACGAGGCTCTAGGGGAAAATTTTATTAAAAAACATTTAGAAAAACAGAAAGTCGAAAAAACTATTTTACAACCATCTCTTTTGGATTGGGCGCCAAACTTAATCATCCAAAAACAAACGACAAACGAACAACAAACAAAAACTAAAATAAACTATATTTCATACTCGCAAATCCAAACATTCAATATGTGCCCTTTGCATTACAAGCTTCAATATATTTTAAAAGTCCCCTTCCAGCCAACCGCGCCGCTTAGCTTTGGATCAAGCATACATACCTCTCTAAAAGATTTTTATCAAAAATCACTTGTGGACAAAGATCTAACGATTGGGGACATAATCCCTATGCTTGAAAAAAACTGGATAAATGAAGGTTACAGCAGCCGCGCCCATCAAGACCAAGCTTATGAAAGAGCAAAACATATTCTTCTTGAGTATCTAAAAGCTAATTACACAAAAGATTTAGGTAAATCAATTGGCATTGAAGTGCCTTTTCGGTTCTTTGTAAATAATCTAAAAATAGCGGGAAGAATAGATAGAATAGACAAGATGGAAGATGGCAAAATTGAGATAATCGACTACAAAACTGGAAATAATTTGCCAAAAGAAAAAGATCTTAAAGACAATCTTCAGTTGACATTATATGCACTGGCAGCAACTCAAGTTAACGACAGGATTTTTAATAGAAAACCAGAAGATATAGTTTTGTCTCTTGACTTTGTAGAAGAGGGAAAGAGATTGACAACCACAAGAACAAAAGAGCAGCTTGAAGAAGCAAAAGTTAAAATACTGCAAAAAGTTGAGGAGATAGAAAAAAGCGATTTTTTATGCAGTGGTTCTATCTACTGCCAAAACTGCGAGTACAAAATGTTATGCAGCGTATCAAATTAGTGCTCTAGGAGGAGAATAAGCCAGATTCTGTTTATTTCTGCAATCTATCTCGGTTGTGATAACTATTCACTCCCGGCACGTTTGACGTGCTGCCCTCAACATCGATGCTCCCGTAAAGCAGGTAATAACGCACCATTTCGGAGGTTGCAGCAGGTAGGATTGTCACGTTTCACTCCCACTCGTCTCTGTTACTCTCAAGTTTTGTCAATTCAAAACCTGCTCCAAATTCCGCATGTGGGTAAAGAACTTGGAGACCGGCTATTACTAGCCAGAGCTTACGCTCCATCCCCGGCTCTACGTCTGTCTGGACTTTCCTGTCCCGATCGAATCGGGACTAGCAGACCTTCCTCCTAGAGCAACCGTATTCTACACCAGTTGTGTCCAATAATCAAATTTACCTTACTACTTTCTTAAGCGTTTTACCCGGAGTAAAACCAGGCGCTTTTCTGGCTGCTATAGTAATTTTTGCTCCTGTTTTTGGATTTCTTCCAACTCTAGCGACTCTCTGTCTTATGCTAAACGTACCAAAACCCGTGATAACTACTTTTTCACCCCGTTTTAGAGAATCACGGATGGAGTTGATTACAGACTGAACAGCGTCTCTAGCAGCTTTGTTTGTGAGATTTGCTTTTTTAGCAACAATTTCAATCAGTTCCCTTTTTGTCAAATTTTCCTCACCACCCTTCTTTGGGTAAAATAATCCAATTAGCTTAACAATACAGGGAGAACTAAAGTTTGTCAATATCTAAAATAGAGTTTAGACCGTAGAATCTGGAGAAACTGCGCGAAATTCTCTGATTGCAGTCACTTTTACCTCCCCGGGTACGACCAATTTACTGCTTATTTCTTCTCTTATTTTATGCGCAAGAAGTGTTGTTTTGGCGTCATCCAGCTGCCCCGGATCTATGACCACCCTAAGCTCTCTACCAGCTTCAAAAGCATAAGCATCAGAAACTCCTTCGTATCCTTTTGCTATCTCTTCCATGTCTTTCAATCTTTTGGCATAATCCTCAACATCTTCATATCTTGCCCCTGGCCTTGCTCCAGAAATTGCATCCGCCAAATAAACGATAACAGACTCCAGGGATGAAAACGGTTTGTCTTCATGATGCTCCAAAACACAATTAACAACAGATTCCGGAATATTGAATCTCTTAAGCAGTTCTGCGCCCAATTTTACATGACTGCCTTCGCCTTCAACAACTTTTCCAATATCATGAAACAAACACCCAAGCCTAACAATATTCACGTCTGCGCCAATCTCTAATGCTATGTGAATCCCAATCTTTGTCTCCTCAAGAGTATGCACGACAAGATTTTGTCCGTAAGAAGTTCTGAATTTGAAACGACCAAGAATCTCAATAAGTTCCTGTGGAAGATTATAAACCCCAACCTCATGAATCAGCTTCTCTCCCTCATCGGTCATTATTTTTTTAACTGCTCCTTGTTCCTGTTTTACATTTTCTTCAATCCTATATGGTTGAATTCTAGTATCTTTAATAAGATTCACCAAAACTCGTCTTGCTATCTCTCTCCTCACCGGATCAAACGAAGAAAGCCTAATAATTCCCTCCTCATCCAAATCAACATCAACCCCTGTTGCTTGCTCAAAAGCTCTAATATTACGGCCTTCTTTACCTATAATTCTTCCTTTTATATCTTCATCGTCTATTTTAATAATCGAAACAGTATACTCTGCGATATAATTAAGCGCCCCATGACGCATGCTGTCAATTAGAATCTCCCGCGCTTTTTTATCTGCGGTTATCTTTGCTTCTTCTTCTTTTTCTTTGATAATTCTTGCAATAATTTGCGTTTCTTTGTTTTCTGTTTCTTGGAGAAGTTCTTTTTTTGCTTCATCCGAGGTAAATCCTGATATTTTTTCAAGTTTTTCTCTATAATCTTCCTTTAGTTTGTCTAAATTTTCTTTCTCTTCCTGGATTCGCGCCTTTTCTACCTCCAGCTTCTCCTCTTTATCAAGAAGTTTTTTCTCAAGAGCAATTAAATCTTGATTTTGCTTATTCATATAATCTTAGAAGACAGTAGGGGAATACCGCTCTTGGCGGGGTAAACATTTATATCGCTGATCCTATGAGGACTCCATTTAATTTTCTCATAAGGCTTACCTGGCACCCTCTATTGTCTTTCTTTTTGTATTATACTCTTTTAAAAAGCGACTCGTCAATTGCCTGTTTTATCGTCTCCCAATCAAACCCTCTTCTTGCAAGATACGAACCTAGTTTTTGATAAATCTCTTTCTTTGATAGATCTCTAAACTTTTCTATTCTTTTTTTAACAAGCTCTTTCGCTCGTTCCAAGTCTCCCCTTGATTCTTGATTTATGATTCTTGATTCAATTATTTCTTTAGAGATTCCCTTTTGTCTTAGCTCTAGCTTAATCAATCTCAAACTCCGAGGTTTAAAAGTTGTACGCTGCTCAATCCACCACTTCGCAAACTCCTCATCATTTAAAAACTTTTGCTCTTTGAGCTTTGAAATCACTTTTTCAATAATAACTGGGGATGCTTTTTGTGTTTTAAGCTTGTCGCTTATTTCTTTTTCCGACCGAGGACGAAAGGAGAGAAACCTAAGGGCTTTGTTATAGAATCTTTCAAAATCACCCATTTTATTTGCCTTATCATAGCATAAATACGCTTGTCATATCGGTATGCTATAATGCAACTGCATGAACATGCATGAAAGGCGAAGGAGGCTTCTTGAAGCGGAGCACCGAATGGATAATTTTATGATACCCATTCGTAAGAAAGCCGAAAGCTGGCTAGAACGCGAGATATATCTATCCCCAGAATACCAAACGTTAGCAAACAGACTGCAGGAAAATGAATTACATTATGCGCATCAGGTATTGACACGTGCGGCAACAGAATTAGGTTTAATGGAAATCCTAAGGCTTGACCCAACTATAAAGGAAGAATTAAAAACAACATTAGAGCCGTTTGGAACATCTAGGCTTTTTTTTGCACGTTCTAGGAAAATTGTACAAACTTGGGATATAAATACAAAACCTACAGAGTTTTTGCTGTCAATGAAGATCCAAAACAAAAAAATGTTCGAAAAGCAACTATCAGGTGATCTTCAGATGCTTCAGCAGGTAGAATGGCTTAAAAAACCATTTGAAATTGAGGATCAAGCGCTACCGCTGATTGTAAATAAATATAATAGATACGAGGGTATTTCAAAGGTAATCATGACCGATGACAATTAGCTTTGCTCTTCTTCGACCCCAACGGCAACCGGCATTCCGCCGTCTCTGCTTTTCTGCATAATTTCAGCTATTATTTTTTTTGCAACTTCTGGATTTTCTCTCAAATACATTATTGTCGCTTGTTTTCCTTGTCCAAGCATTGTATTTCCATGTTTATAAAAAGCTCCGGATTTTTGAATAATCCCCATCTCAACTCCGACATCTATAACTCCCCCCTCCCGTGATATGCCATCTCCCATCACGTCAAACTCCGCGAGTCTAAAAGGAGCTGAAACTTTATTTTTAACTATTTTTACTCTATGTCTTGATCCAATTGCTTTATCTCCATCTTTCAGGGTTTCTATTTTCCTGACATCCATTCTTACTGATGCATAAAACTTCAGCGCCAGCCCTCCGGTTGTTGTCTCCGGATTTCCAAACATCACTCCAATTTTTTGCCGCAGTTGATTGGTAAAAATCGCGACAGTTTTTGATTTTGAAATAACACCTGTTAATTTTCGAAGAGCCTGGGACATAAGCCTTGCTTGAAGACCAATCATTGCATCGCCCATTTCTCCTTCTATCTCTGCCCGAGGAACTAATGCGGCAACAGAATCAATCACCAAAACATCTACCCCGCCGCTTCGGATAAGGCTCTCTGCTATTTCAAGGGCCTGCTCTCCCGTATCCGGTTGGGAAATAAGAAGCTCATCAAGCTTTACTCCAATTCTTTGCGCCCACAAAGGATCTAAGGCATGCTCTGCATCTATAAATGCCGCCACTCCTCCGTGTTTTTGCGCTTGAGCGATAATGGATAAACAAACAGTAGTTTTACCCGATGCCTCAGGTCCAAAAATTTCAACGATTCTTCCTCTTGGCACGCCTCCCACACCAAGTGCTAAATCCAAAGGAAGACAGCCGGTTGAAATCACAGAAATATCAAACTTTTTTCCTGCCTCTCCAAAGCGCATTATAGAACCCCTGCCGTACTGCTTTTCTATCTGCTCCATTGCAAGCCTTACGGCATCAAGTTTTTGTGACGCTTCAGTTGGACCGTTTGGAAGTTTGGTTTTTTGATTACTAGAAGCCCTCGCCATTTGGTTCTAATACTAACATTTTTTTGTTATAATGCAAGAGGTCAAATTCTGCTCCGCAGAACGGGATGTAGTATAGTGGTAGTACGCCGCGCTGGGGGTGCGGTAGTCCGTGTCCGATTCACGGCATCCCGACTTTTCGACAAGCTCAAAGTCTTAATATTGCTTCTGTATGAAAAATGATAAAAACAAATGCGAGTGGGTCGGTAATGATCCGCTTGATATAGAATATCATGATTTTGAATGGGGAATACCGGTACATGATGACAAGAAATTATTTGAAATGTTAATTCTTGAAGGCGCACAAGCAGGGTTATCCTGGATGACTATTTTGAAGAAAAGAAAAAATTACAAAAAAGCTTTTGACTTATTTGATATAAAGAAAATTGCAAAATATGACTCTAAAAAAATCAATTCCCTTCTTGCCGATAGCGGTATCATCAGAAACCGATTAAAAATCGCTGCTGCAATTCAAAATGCAAAATCATTTATACTCGTCCAAAAAGAGTTCGGAAGTTTTGACAAATATATATGGGGATTTGTAAATTACAAACCTATAAAAAATTCTTTCAAAAATCTAGATGATTATCCAACCAGGACAAAAGAAGCGGAAACAATGAGCAAAGATTTACTCAAAAGAGGATTCAAATTCGTCGGCCCCACCATCTGCTATGCTTTCATGCAAGCAGTTGGCATGGTAAACGACCACCAGCTACAATGCTTCCGATATAACGAAATATAATCTCTAAGCCAATCAACACCCGATGTTCAAAGCTATAAAATCGGCACCCACGATATTTACAGAGGTTAAAAATATTTCAATTTTGACTATCAAATAAATCTTTTCCAAAATAACCCCAACTTCCTATATTTCAAATAATTATGGTATCATTAAGTCAATGAAACTATATAGAGGATATAAGGAAAAACCAGAAATTCTTGATGAAAAACTTGAAAATGAATGGAATGAGCTAAATACTGCAAAACAAGCTGCTTCGGAAGGGACAAAAAATCCTATTGATGTTATCAACAGAATGGGATCAGAACGTTTTGGAAGATGGGCAAAACTTGCAAAAATCGCCGGTTCCCAATTCTTTACCGATGATGAAGAAATGGCACGTGGTTTTGCAGGAGAAAAAGGATTTTTGATAGTAGTTGATATTTCAGACGAGATTGCAGGCGAACATTACAGTGGAGATCAAATAATGGCAAGGGAAGGAAAACCCAGACCTATCTCCAACTTTGTATTCTCCGGTAAAGAACTGGCTCGAATATCTAAAGATGGCAATGCAAACATTATTGATCTTGAAATAGAAAGAAGAAGTAAAGAGGGAAGGGCTGATTCGCTTGAAGTAAATCCATTTCGTACCATTCGTGGCAATGATGACCTAAGTGAAAAAGACAGAAGCGCGCTCGAAGACATTCGGAGAACAATTTCAGATGGTCATGAAGGAAAACCCCCAAAAGCATAACTAAACAACTTTTGGATTAGTAAATAAATTTTCTAAGAACCGTCTCCAAATTCCCCTAGTTTTTAGTTCAAAAAAAGATTTATTTTGCATATCTAAAAGGATACATCTTTTGGTTGAACATCTTCTTTCATAACAGCTTCCTCCTTACCACTAAATCCCAAAATCCTTTTAGCCCTACTTAATACATGATCGTAAGTCATAATAGTCAGGCTATGATAACTTGAGTTCAATATTCGATACGACTCTCTTTTTTCATTATTCCAATCATTGGATCTTCCGAAAATTAAAATGCAGCGTGGCTTAATGGTTTTTACATTTCCAACCCTTTCCAAAAACTTAATACTATTCGCTTCTCGTTCGACTTCATAAATATATTTCGTAGCTTGAGTTATGGCTTTCGTTAAGTCGTTTGAAGGCACATAATTTCCGTGATCTTGTCCTTCAGCCCAAAATTGTAAATCTCCTTCTGGTCTTTTTATTTCAATAATATCTAAAAATCCATCGTATGCTTGCATTAAATAGTCCGTGATGTTTGATGTATCTATTTCCCTTTCATCGAGAATTTTTACAAACTCGCTGCCCAATACCCAATCGTTTCTTTCAAACCATTCTTGCCACTTTTGCTCGAGTAAATTTTTATTTAACATACCTTCAAATTCTCGAACCGCATTTATTCGCATTTGATGTTGTAGAGAAGCAATTAGATCCACAGGAAGAATATTATTCTCTGCTACGAAATCTAAAACTTTTTGCTTATCAGGATTTGCAAAAATTGCCCTCAGGTGATCTATGCTCTTTTCATCAAATTTTTCATCAATTGGAATGTATTTCATAACACCCTTCTTGAAAGGTTCATAATTTTCTGATAAAAATTTAAGCAAGTTTTGAAACTCCTCGTGATCAAGTGTTAATTCGCTTTTAGGTTGTCTAGTTTCCAAAGTTTCAAAACCGTCTTTATTATATCTTCCTATTTTTAATCTAATATCTTCTTTTCCAGTATTATGTGGTATTTTCCAGAAACAAACCTTTGTAAGAGTTTTAGGTGCTTCTCTTAACAACTCAGCAAGGTAATTAATTCCACTTTTTGATCTTCCTACAGTAGCCATATTTTTGTTAACGAAATTATACGCTCATTGGAGCTCAATAGCAATTGTAAATAGGTTAAATGGTATAATTTGGGTGTGAAGAATTTAGAGCCGAGTGTTATCAGACAAAGACTTATCATTGAGGGTCATTATGGGATCAATGCCGATGGTAAGACAATAAAATATTATCTCAAAGAACTTTCCAAAGTCCTGAAGATGAGAATATTCTCTGGTCCCTACTCTTGGCCTCCAGACAAATGGGATAACCAAGATGTGCCACTCTACGAGCTGAATGGTTTTGTCGCATGGACAGAATCCGGCTGCCATGTATATGCCTGGAGAAAAGTCAAATTTTTTACGTCCGATATTTACAGCTGTAAGAAGTTTGACGTAAAAAAAGTAGTGATGTTCACGAAAGATTTTTTCAAATCCAAAGACCTGGTCCACCAGGAAATATAATTTTGTTTTCACAATGACCGAAATACCAAAGCTTATACCCGAAATCAGCCAACTGGCAAGTACCAATCTTGAAGACCCTTCAGCTGTGAGAAATGCCTGCTTTCGACTGGATGAGATGTTTTTGCAAAGTGACAATTTAAAAGATCCTGATGTTTCCGATCTAGCAAACAGAAATACTTTAAAAAGATTACAGGCTCTTTATGAACAATTTGAAACAAATTTGGAGAATGAATTTGCTCAAAAATTACTATCAGGTGAGACAAATTCTGAAGAAGAATACCCTCTGTACGATAGATTTAAGCGGCTGATTGCCAAAGAAACCGAACTCGCAAAAGTAAAAGAAGATGACAGAGTTTTGTTTATAGGAAGTGGCCCATTCACAATATCTCCTATCCTTATTTCTAGAATGACCGGCGCGAACGTTGAGTGCTATGAACAAAATGACGAGGTAGTTAGCAGATCAAGAGAAGTAATCGAAAAATTGGGCATGAGTGAAAAAATAAGCGTAGTTAACTCAACCGGACAAAAGGGCTCTACACATGGTAACAAAGTAATTTTTGTTGCTCTTCTTGCAAAGCCAAAACAGAATATTATGGATAATATTTGGCAACATACCGGTTCTGACTCAAGAATTATATGCAGGACTTCCGAGGAAAACAGAGAAGTTTTTTATCAAGGAATAAGTATTGATGAACTTACTGGATTCAGACATTTTAAAATAGAAGGGATACAGCATGCTGGAGTCGATGATACTATCTCATCTTATCTTTTAAAACCCGACAGAAATCCCGATAGGAAATAAATTTATCTATAAACAATGAATAGCTTGAGATGGAAAATTGGGGAGGTTGAGTTTTTTCAGATTGTTGAAATGGAGGATGGCACGTATTTTGCAAATCCGACTGCGGGAAGAGTCGCGCGCTCCGAGGAAGGATATATTTTCAAAATCTGATCTGACAAGTTTCCGTTTAATATTATATTAAATCCCTTCCGTTTCTGCTAAAATTAATTGCATGGACTTAATTGGGTTTGCACAGCAGAACAAAGTTTTATTCACAACGCTTCATCTTTTCGGAGTGTTTGTGAGTTTTGGGACGGTAATGATTGCAGATGTATTTTTCCTAAAACTTCTAAAAAACCTTAATGCTACAAAAATAGAGATAAATATTTTAAGGGCTTTTTCAAAAATAATTTGGTTCGGTCTTTTAGTAATTGTTTCAGCGGGAATATTTTTATTTCTTTCAGATATCGATAAATACTCTCAGTCTGCAAAGTTTTTGACCAAGATGCTTGTTGTATTTGTGATAATTATCAACGGACTTTTTCTACACTTTATCTCTCCAAAACTTTCATCTATCCCTTTTAGAGAATTGATGACATCATCTGATGAAAACATCAAGGAGGTAAGAAGATTGTTTTTTGCCTTTGGGTCTATTTCTAGTCTATCTTGGTGGTCTGCTTTTATTTTGGGAATTATGAAGACGTCTCCCGCGCCTTTTCAAATCCTTTTGACAATTTATTTAATCGTGCTATTTACTGGAATGTTAATAAGTCAGGTCTTTGAAAGAATTATAAGCAGAAGAAAAATTAGTAATTAACAAAGTACTGAATTTGTGCAGCCTCCTGTAATTTTTGCAGCCACTCCTGTACTTTGACAGACATTTTTTGATCTTCCAATGCTTGTTTTGCGCTTGATGTTACTTCAGAAGGACTCATGGTTGCTGGAATAGTATCTTTATTCTGTTGAATATAATCAGTAATTTCCTTATCTGTTACTTTTATTTCATCTGCCAACATTTTTTCAACAAGTTTCTGTACACGAATTTGTTCTCTAAATTTCTCTCTAGTTGTTCCTTGAAACATGAGCGCATCGTCAAGATTCTGCCCTTGCTGTTTAAGAGTATCCTCAAGTTTTTTGACTTCTTCATCGATCTCTGCTTCTGTGACATTTACCCCCTGCCTTCCTGCCTCTTGAACAATAAGTGCTTGTGTAACAAGAGATGACAATGTCTGCTCGCCACCTCGTTTCTCAAGCTCTTGGATTACTTCAAACCTAGTTATTGGCTGACCGTTGACTAAAGCGACCACAAACAAACCTCTGAAATAATACAAAATTCCAACAATTATTACTATCCCAAGGGCAATGAAAACATTTCGTTTGCTGAAAAGCTGTCTTGATTTTCTTCCCGAGGCAAAGGTTTCTTTGTTGGGTTCCCAGGCGGAAACATTTGTGGATTTTGTCCTTTTGCTAGTCGCTTTCCTTGCTGCCATCATAGTATTATATTATGATATACTCCATTTTACAATATGCAACTTACCATTCCAAATCATTTGGCTATAATTCCAGATGGCAACAGGAGATGGGCAAAATCTCGTAACAAACCTACCTTTGAGGGACATAGGATTGGGTTTGACACTGCGATAAAGATCGGACGAAAAGTAAGGACTTTGGGAATAAACACCTTCACCCTTTGGGCATTCTCGACCGAAAACTGGAAAAGAGCTCTAGAAGAAGTTCGGTATCTTATGAAACTATATGAAATATTCATAGAAAAAAATCTAAAGGAGTCCATAAAAGAAGAAATACGAGTGGTTCACCTTGGAAGAAAAGACAGGCTTCCTAAAAGTTTGCTTAAAAAAATTACAGAAAGTGAAGAAAAAACAAAAGATTTCAAAAAATATATTTTAAATGTCGCTCTTGACTATGGAGGACGCGATGAAGTAATCCGAGCAATCAAGAAAGTTCAAAGTTCAACTCTTCGACGTCGCTCAGAGCAAGAGTTCAAAGTTCAAAACTTAGATGAGAAGAATTTTAATCAATTTCTAGACACGCATGACCAACCGCATCCGAATCCAGATCTGATTATAAGAACAAGCGGGGAACAAAGAACATCGGGGCTTATGATCTGGCAGGCAGCTTATGCAGAGTATGTTTTTTTTGACAAACACTTTCCGGATCTAAACGAAGACGATATCGATTTCGCTGTCCAAGAATACTCAAACAGACAAAGAAGGTTTGGAAAATAAAATTTTAAAATAAATGAGATGTTGTCAAGTCTGCGCCTCTGCTTGGATTGTTAATAATTGTTTTTATTACTACTGATAACTCTTTTATTCTGACCATAACTTTTTTCAAATCTTTCTCTCGACAGATAAGGTGAATGTTTTGGCCTGTATTAATAGTAAAATAAACTTGCAACCCCTCTTGCCTCCACTTTATAACAGCATGCATTACTTTCAAAGTTTCTGGCAACCAATAGATAAGCGGTGGTTTTGACGTCAGCATAATAGAATGAAGCTCTAATGCTTCCTGCTCAATCAATTCTCCAAAAAGAGAAAAGTTTTTTTCTTGAATATATTTTTTAACTAATTTTATTTTCTCTTCTATTCGTTCTAAACGAGTTGGGAGAAAGGGGCTAGTTTTTGTATATTTTTGACCCGCTGTTGTTGGAACTTCTTTTTTATCTTTACTAATTATCGCAACAACATCAACAATATCCCAGTAATCTTGAGGAAAAAATGATACAGAATAAGAGGTTTCGTTTGTTTCTCCAGGAAACCACTCAACAAAACCATCAGGAATAGAACGACACGCAGATCCTGAACCAACTCTTGCAAGAATCGATAATTCTTTTTCTGACAAATTTAACCCTGCTGCACATGAGGCGCCAAGGGTCAAAGCAGCAAAACCGGACGCTGATGATGAAAGACCAGTGCTTGTCGAGAAATTATTGACCGAAACAACTTTTGCCCTATCATTTATTTTTGCAATTTTCCTTACTCTATCCAAATGTTTAATTACCCTGTTTTTTGCTTCGTCTTCTTTTTGATCATCAATTGTGACTGCATCTTTTTTAAATTTTGGGTTAAACTCGACGGTTGTCGTAGTCAAAAGATTGCTTAAATTCATAGAAATACTTCCATTCAAAGGAATTCTTAATCCCTCATCTTTTTTGCCCCAGTATTTAATAAAAGCAATATTTGACGGCGCAACTGCTGTCGCTTTCATTGTTTATTCTACTTTAACTCCTTCCGCATCTGTTTCAACATTAACTATTGTTCCCCCAGTGCTTAAAATGGCTCTTTTGACAGCTTCTTTCTTGCCCTCCGAAACAATCGCGATCATACAATCTCCGCCGCCAGCTCCTGAAAGTTTCGCGCCATATGCCTCGGCTTGTAATACAGCCTCAATCATCTTATCAAGCATACCACTGCTAACACCAAGTTCAACTAAATATTCCTGATTTTTATTCATTAATTTGCCAAGCGCTTTCCAATCCCTTTTAACAAGCGCATCTTTTCCCTGATTAACTAAAACTTCAATCTTATTATAAATCTCATCAAGACGATCTTTTTTAGTGAAATAATCTTCTTTTACTTTATTTATAAGCTGAGCCGTATCTGCTTTTACCCCGCTATATCCTACAACTAAAGGCAAGGATTTAATACCAAATGGTTTAATCGCTCTTCCTCCGGTCAAGAAATATAATGTTCCACCATATACTGACGCGGCAACATCAAATCCCGATCCTTTTCCCTGAATATCCAGAACTGTTTTATAAGAAATATCAAATATTTCTTTATGCGATAAATTTAATTTAAAAATCTCCGATATTGCTTTTATTGTACAAACTGTTGACGCAGAAGAGGATCCAAATCCAAACTCGCTTGAGAATTCTGATTTTGTAACCACTTTAAAACCCGATTTCAAGGAATACTTTTCAATGATATTTTTAACCGCTAATTCTACAAATTTTGCTCCTTTTGGAATTCCACCTTTCCCCAAATCTTTTAATGTTTTTTTGTGTTCTTTTATCCCGACGTCCTTTGCCTCAAGCCAAAACTCTTGATTATCCATCAATTCAATGGTAACCCACATTCTCTGATCAACCGCAGTCACAAGACAAGGATGATCATAGACAACTGCGTGTTCACCCATGAGCATCAATTTTCCAGGTGCAGAAACCATTTTCTTATTCATTCCTTTCTAAAACCCTCCTCGCCCATATAAATATTTATGCATTTGTAATTATGAAATTTTGCTAAGCTTTTTACGAACTCCGTATGCTTACTATAAACCAAGACTATTCCTGCTCCTTTTTTCTTTCCTCCTGCTCCACAAATTTTCGCAGCTTCTCCATTTTTTTCAATTGATCTTATTAACAACTTTGCCGAATCAGAAACCACCCCAAGTTTCTCCAAATTTCTCTCGCCATTCTTAATAATATTTATAATTTCTAACTCATCTTCTCTTTTGACTGCAGATAAAAGTTCCACCACCAATCTTTCTTGATTAGATAAAATACCATCCACAAAATTTTTTCTTTTCGAATGTAAATTTCTTACAATACTAACCATTTCTCCTGTCGATTCGCTAGGTATGCCTGTATGAATCGCGTAGAAGTTTCGTGATAACTTTGCTGGAAATTCAAATGGTATTTTCTGAATAATTTTTAAGTCCGGGGACTCTTTTCTATACCAAATCATTCCACCAAAACAACTTGCTGAGTTATCACCGCCAGATGGAAAACCATGCTTTTTCTGTTCAGATTTAAATGCAATTTCGTTTATAACGTTTTTATTTAAGCCTTCACCAAGAAATATGGAAATTCCTCCTGCAATAGCAACGCTTAATGCTGCAGATGATCCCATGCCTGATCCAATCGGAATATCTGATTTTATTTTAAGGTCAAAGCCAGAAGAAATCTTCTTTTTAAAATACCTCAAACTTTCTCCAATAATTATTGCCGGAAAATCAAGAGGATCTGAAGTTATTGACTTAAGAAGCAGAATGTCATTGTTTTCTATATACTTTTCCCAATTTAACTGCGCTTTTTTTGTTTTATCAATAATCTCTTTCTCTGTAAAATTATTACTTTTCCCAAAACTTTCTGATGAGATGTTTATTTTTTTATCGCTACGGTTTTTTATATAGACAAAACATCTTTTGCCAATTGCAGCAATAATTGCAGGTTTACCATAAACAACTGCGTGTTCACCAAGTAAATGAAGTTTCCCCGGGGCAGAAACTTTAATAAGTTTCATAGAGGTTTAAATTTAATATTGTAGTAGATTATGCTTTCTCTCTCTTCGGTGCGCAGTCGTCTCAAAACACATACTACATCCTGCCCAACTTTTAAATCCTCTTTTTGCCAATCAACTAGTTGTCCAATCATATTTTCTCCATTTTGCACTTTCACAATTACCACAGGATACGGAGCCTGATCAACAAAAGATTTTGCTGGAACTCGAATAATTGTCCAGTGCAAAATCTTACCCTTTTTCCCAATAAGAGATGATGCGCTTTTTTGTCTTCTCCAAAGTTTTACAGGCGATGTTATCATAAATATCAACTCCTCAAGATATGAATTGCGGCAACTGTTCCACTCCCTCCAACATTGTGAGTCAAGCCAATCTTCGCTTTTTCAACCTGACGTTTTCCAGCCTCCCCGCGTAATTGCTCTGTTATCTCTACTATTTGTTTTATACCGGTTGCCCCAACCGGATGACCGCAAGCCTTAAGCCCACCAGAGGGATTACAAATAATATCTCCCTTAAAAAGAGTTCTTTTTCCTTTGGCAATATCTATTGCGCCTTCTCCTTTTTCTGAAAACCCCAAGTCTTCTGTTGCAATTGCCTCGGAAATTGAAAAACAATCATGAATTTCAGAAACGTCAATGTCTTTTGGTTTTATCCCTGTTTTCTTGTACGCATTGTTAGATGCCTTAACTACTGATTCAAGGCTTGTGAAAGATTTTCTGTCATGAAGGCTAAGAGTATCTGTTGCTACTTCACTTGCAGCGATATAAACATTGTTTTTAATTTTTTTAGAATTTTCATCGCTTGTAATAACAACAGCTGCCGCCCCGTCTGAAATAGGGGAGCAATCCAAAAGCTTAAGTGGATCCGCAATCTTTGAACTCTTCATAACATCTGAAATTGATACTTCAAACTGGAACTGTGCCTTTGAATTAAGGGTCCCATGATAATGATTTTTTACAGAAACTGCGGCTAAATCCTCTTCTGTAACTTTATACTTTTGCATATAAGCCTGTGCCATTAGAGCATATACACCCGGGAATGTTGCGCCTGCCAATCTTTCTTCATCTGATCCCGCCGCCATAAGAGCATTTGTAATCTCATCCTGACTATGATCTGTCATTTTTTCTATCCCTAAAACTAAAGCTGTCCTGTATTGGTAAGCTTTAAGACTGTTTACCGCATTGTGAAGAGCCAATCCTCCGGATGCACATGCGCCCTCTATCCTAAATGCCGGGATGTTAACACCCAATTCTTCAACTAAAAGTGATCCTAAATTTGCCTGATTTCCCAATATTCCAGATAGCATATTCCCCACAAACAATGCATCTATTTGATGAGCTTTTAACCCCGAAGCATCTAGGGCACTAATCATTGCTTCTTTTGCCAACGCGCGAGGAGAAATGTTCCACAATTCTCCAAATTTGGTTGTTGCAGTACCTAATATACTTATCTTCATATTGCGTGTGTGTGCTTTAGATATTCTGGATAAGAAATATAAATCTTATCTTCTATCTGCTCTAGTACCGGAATTATCTTTTTTTGCCTTTTTAAGAGCTTCTCTGTCGTCTCAAATATAAACCCATCTGATCCTGCTCCCGATCCATATGAAACAAAAAATATTTTCTGCTTTGGTTTTGCTACATCCAAAACACATGCCAATCCCATCAAAGAAGACGCAGAATATGGATTGCCAATCTTATCTACTATTAAAGAAGGTGCTAGTTGCTCGCTGGTAAAACCTAGTTTTTTCCCAACAACTCGTGGAAATTTACCATTTGGCATATGAAATACACAAAAATCAAAATCAGAGGGCTTAAGCTTGCTTTTGGCAAACAAATTTTTAGCCGCTCCCATTACATGGGTAAAATACGCAGGCTCTCCGGTAAATCTTCCGAAGTGGGAAGGATATCTTGCTCCGTCTCTTCTCCAAAAATCCGGAGTATCTGAGGAAAATGATGACATTTCAAGAATTTCTGCAATGATCTCGTTTTTATTATTTCCTAAAATATAGGCACAAGCCGCGCTTGCAGCTGTATATTCTAAGGCATCATGGGGTTTTCCTTGTGCCGCATCACTTCCTATTACTAATCCATATTTTATGACTTTGCTATTTAATAAAGCAGATGACACCTGCATTCCAGCAGTTGCGGCTTTGCAGGCAAATTCCAAATCAGCCGCAAAATAATTGTTTCCAACACCAAGATACTGCGCAACTGATGTTGAAGAGGGTTTAACAGCATAAGGATGGCTTTCTGAACCAAAATATACACTCTCAAGCTCACCAGATTTAATCTCTGCCAACTCAATTGCCTTTTTACCTGCCTCAATACCCATTGTCACTGCATCTTCGTCAAAGCCGGAAACTGCCTTTTCAACCATACGAAGTCCCGCTTCTATCTCGTCGGAGTCTTTCCCCCACATTTGGGCGATACTTGAGAGCCTAAGACGATATTTAGGAATATATGTACCGTAAGAAACAATACCACTCATTTTTATTTAAAACTTATCCCCTGCCTAATCTTTTGTGAACCGATGCCAATGAACCTTCTGCCAATGAAGCAAGAAGAGAAATTTCTCCTGCCAAAACTGCACCTCCGATAATCTCTGCAAATTTTCTAGCATTCTTACCATTATCGCCACCTGCAACTCCCATAATCGACAATGCTTCTTTTTGAGTCTCAAGTCCTGTTCCTCCGCCAACTGTTCCAACTGCCAAATCTGGCAAATATACCGAAGCATAGAGGCTATCTTTGACTGTCTCAATAGTTGTTGTACCTATAGAACATTCTGCCACATGTGCCAAATCCTGTCCAGTAGCTGCAAAAATTGCCGCCAGAATATTGGCAAAGTGAGCGTTTGACCCTATGCTCCCAGAGAGTGCTGATCCGTAAACGATTTTCCGCTGATAAACCTCTATAATTTCGTTAATTTCAGCCTTCAAAACAGTTTTAACAAGTTTTTTGGGAATCAATGCCTCAGCTGAAACCATATATCCTCTGCCTTCAATAAAATTCAGAAAATTAGGTTTTTTGTCAACGCACATGTTGCCGGAAACTGCTACGCACTTTACATGAACTTTTTTTTCGATAAATTCTGCTGACTTTGTTACGGCAATTGTTGCCATATTCATTCCCATTGCATCGTGAGAGTCAAACCTAAATCTTAAATAAACGTTTCTTCCCATGGAGATAGCTTTTATCTCCAAAAGCTTTAGATGAGAAGATGTGTCTTCAGCAATTTTTTTCAGTTGATCAAAATTTGCATGCACCCAATCTGCAAATTTTTTCCCTTCAAGAATATTCTCAACAACAAAAACAGGTGCCCTTGTGATACCTATTTTTTTACTTAAAACATTAGCTCCTCCGCTTAGAGTGATTGCTTTGCATCCCCTGCTTACAGAGGCAACCAAAACCCCTTCGGTTGTAGCGAGAGGCAAGAAAAACTCCTCTTTAAAAAATTCACTTTTTATTTTTAATGGACCAGCAATACCTATGGGAATTTGCGTAACTCCTATCATGTTCTCGCAATTTCTAGAAGATGCTATCTCTTCGTTTATAGAGTAATTACCAATGTTTTTCAGGCTAACTCCTATGTTATCTTCTACTCCCTTTCGTCTGTCAGACACGCTTAGGTAACCACGCAAATCCATAAGTATTTTAATACCCCATATATAGTCGTAAAATTAAAAATAATCATTCGATGAAGAAATCTGATATAATCTGACTATGTCCCATTCCTTTATAAAAGGTATTCTCAATAAAGACACCAAAGCGGTAGTTGAATTTTACAAATTCTACTCTCCCAAAGTCTTGTCCTATCTTTCAAAAAAGTTACCAAGATTTGAAGACGCGCAAGATCTAACCAACGACGTATTTTTGGATGCTATTGATTCTTTGTATCTGCTTAAGAAAGAAGAAAATATTCAAGCTTGGCTTTTCAAGATTGCCCACAACAAAATGGTTGATTTTTATAGAAAAAAGAAGATCAAATCTATATTTCTGTCACAAATTCCATATCTGCAAATAGTTGCGAACGAAATTAGCCAGCCCGAATTTGAATACGAAAAAAATAAAATAAGAGACAGGATTGAATCAGCATTTCTCAGTATTTCCCGCAAATATCAAAATATACTAAAGCTTCACTACGAAGAAAAAGTATCAGTTAAAGAAATGTCAATAATTTTTAATCTATCGTTTAAGGCTACTGAATCTCTACTTTTTAGGGCAAGGCAGCGCTTCCGGCTTGCTTATGAGTCTTCGTCAGATTATTGAATAGAACAGAGTCGAGAGTCGAATGTATGAACGAGAATGAATTTATTAAAACTTTAGAAGCAAGAGCCAGAGAACAAGGAAAAATTATCATTAACATGCCCATGCCAAAAGTCTTTAGAACTGTCTGTTTTTGGCTTGGCGACCATCCGCTGCGAATCCTAGTCCCGCTTGCATTTATTATTAATTTTGTATTTCATAGTATAATTGGACAGAGATACGATGAGTTTATTTTAAAAATTTTTGGCAAATTATAATCATGAGCGGAGTCGAATGATATGATCCGTCGTTAAAACTACGGAAGGGTCATGCCGCGAAGCTTGCCAAAAAGGTAACGAAGAAAGGTGAAAAGTTCAATATAAATAAATATTTAAAATTGAAAGATCAGCGAAGCGGCATGAAAAAAAGCACATTTTTAATTTTTGCTACATATATTTGGATCAAAACTCTTCTGGGGCTCACATTTCGTCCCCTTGCCACTGTAAGACAGGTTACCAGACGGCCTATTCTTTTACCGGTAGTTTTCTCTCCATTTATTGGACTGTCTATACTTTTCGTACTTGGAAGAATTGGGGCATATTTAATAGATGTTTATGAATTAAAAAGAGAGTTAATTTCGCTGTTTTTGGGAACAGCGCTAATCTCAATAGCACTTTGGCAAGCACTTCTTTTGTACCTTTTGGCAAGTTTTATTTTTGCTTTTTGGAGAAGATAAAATGGAACACGTTGTTTTGGTAAATGAAAATAACAAAATATTGGGAACTGCTTCAAAACTCGAAACCCACAACAACGATACACCATTACATCGAGGCTTTTCTCTGTTTCTTTTCAACAAAGAGGGCGAACTTCTCCTTCAGCAGAGAAGTGCCAAGAAAAAAACATGGCCGTTTGTCTGGTCCAACAGCTGCTGCGGCCATCCGGCACTGGATGAATCAAGCATTGATGCGGCAAAAAGAAGATTGAACTTTGAACTTGGTATTACTAAAACTAAAATCTTTGAGATTATACCTGATTTTCGATACAAAGTGGAATTAAACGGAATTATAGAAAACGAAATATGCCCTATTCTAATTGGCTTCACAGATCAAAAACCAATGATAAATAAGGACGAGGCAAACGATATTAGATGGGTTTCTTGGGATAAGTTTGTTGAAGATGTAAAAAAGAACCCGGATGTATACTCTCCATGGTGCATCCTTGAGGTAGAAAAACTAAAGAACAACAAAAAATTCCTATCTCTTTGGTGATTGCTTTTTTCGCCTCGCTTTTCCGCCCATGCCGACTTTGCGGCGCTCTCTAACTCTTGGATCACGAGTAAGAAAGCCTTTTTTCTTAAGAGATGGTCTAAATTTTTCTTTGTCTTGTTTGTCCAATGCTCTTGCAATACCCAAAACTGTTGCGCCGAGCTGGCCAGATTTTCCCCCTCCGACAACCACTACTGTAACTGCGAATTTATTTTCTGTATTTGTTATATGCAATGGCTCTTTAAAAACATTCGAACTTCCTTTTCCAAAATAATCCTCCGCTTTTTTCTTGTTGACAATAATCTCACCCCTATTCACCATAATTCCACTCAATGAAACATTGTCGGTACTATAAAGACGTACTCTTGCCACGGACTCCTTGCGCCTCCCAACAGCGAAAACATAATTCTTTTTTGGAATTTTTACTTCTTGCTTATCTTGTATTTTCTTAGCCTGTTTAACCATATCTTAAATCTTCTATTCGTTTTTTATATTTGATTTTTGATCTTTAATTTTATCTTTATATGGGTGTTCTTCTCCTTCAAAAACAAACAATCTTGCAAGCATCCTGTCTCTCAACTTGTTTTGCGGCAACATTCCAGAAACAGCATGACGAATAACCTCCTCTGGCTTTCTCTGCCGCAACTCACCTAATGATTCTATTCTCAAGCCACTAGGATAACCAGAGTAGCGGTAGTATTTTTTTAAAAGTTCTTTTTTTCCTGTAACTTTTACTTTACCTGCGTTAACAACTACAACATAATCTCCACAATCCAAATTCCTCACAAAATAAGGCTTCGACTTTCCCATTAAAAACTGGGCAATCTTGGTTGAAGCTCTCCCCAAAATATTTTCATTAGCATCAACCAAATGCCACGATCTTTTTATGTCCGACTTTTTTGTTGAAATTGTTTTTTTCATTTCTTTTTAGTCCTCCTGCTTGACGCTTTTAACAACTTCTTGCCTTTCGTTGTAGCAGTTTTATTCTCAACGCTAGTGCGCTGATTGTCCTTGTCTTTTACTTCTTCCAAATTTTTGATTTTTTCAGCCAGAGGCTGATCCGTCTTTGGCGGAGAATTTCCCTCGACCTGAGCTCCGGACGAAGGTTGATCTTTGATTTTACGCTCCTCTGTCCATTCCATCAAAACCATTGAGGCATTGTCTGAAAATCTTTTTCCTATCTTTACTAACCTAGTATAACCCCCCTGTCTTTTTTCAAACCTTGGGGCAATATTAATAATAAGCTTATTTATTGCATCTTTAGAAAGCTCTCCTTGCAAAAGACGCCTCGCGCTTCCTTCTCCTTTTTTAGCTTTTGTGATAATTTTATCAGCCAAATCTTTAATAGCCTTTGCTTTTTCTTCTGTTGTTTTAATTCTCTCATGCAAAATCAAAGAAGAGATTAAGCCTTTAAAAAGAGCCTTTCTCTCGTTTGCGTCTCTGCCTAACTGTCGTCCAAAAACTTGTTTTCTCATAATAAGCGAAATACGCTAAAAACCACAAATAAAAACGCTAATCCGCAAAACACTTTGTGGCATTTAGTGCAGTCATTCGTGGTTATTTGTGTCTTAAGCCATCAGCGACAAACCTTTTTCCTTGAGTTTTTTGTCTACAATGTCTAACGATTTTCTACCTAAGTTGCGCACTCCCATCAAGTCTTTTTTCGGTGTTTTTATTAGATCACCTATATTTTCTATATCCG
The DNA here is from genome assembly GCA_001782075.1 of Candidatus Levybacteria bacterium RIFCSPHIGHO2_01_FULL_38_26. Classification (GTDB taxonomy): domain Bacteria; phylum Patescibacteriota; class Microgenomatia; order Levybacterales; family UBA12049; genus 2-01-FULL-38-26. The sequence continues at coordinate 51,677 of MFNO01000022.1, read as the reverse complement.
CGTTTCGAAGACTGTTATAAATTCTTGTTGGAAGATCGAGTTCGTCAATTGTAAGATGCATAACGTCATCGCCAACGATTAAACTTCTTCTAGTATTGTCCTCCATGGCTGTAAGGTGCGGTTCGTAGACTTGAGAAAAATAACCGCTCAAAATACGTGCTGCTTCATCCAATGCGGATTTGGGCGCGATTGTTCCATTTGTCCAAACGTTAAGAATTAACTTATCCAAATCAGTCTGTCTTCCAACTCTAGTCGCGGACACTTCGTAGCTAACCAACGTTACAGGAGTAAAAACCGCATCTGCCGGAATAACACCCAAAGAAGTAGATCTATTTTCCTCAGCTAGAGAGTAACCAAATCCTTTTTCAACTGTCATCTCCAAATCAAGCTTGGCCTTTTTATCCGTTAGAGAACCTAAATAATGATCTTTATTTACAATCTCAACATCCTCTGGGACATCCAAATCAGACGCTAGTATTTTTTTTGGTCCTTTTATAGAAAGCTTAACAACGCTCTCTGTTTTTGAATCAAGAAGCCTTAGATTTAATCCTTTTATATTAAGAAGAAGATCAACGATATTTTCTTTAAGACCCTCTATCGTGGAGAATTTGTGCTTCGCTCCAGAGATTTTAACAGATGTTACCGCCACTCCTTCTATGGAAGCAAGAAGTACCCTTCTTAAGGCATTTCCTATAGTATTTCCATATCCTGACGGCAAAGGTTCTATTATAAACCTACTGTGCAATTCGTTTACTTTTTCTTCCTTAACACTAAATTGTGGGTTTTGCATAAAGGTTATTTTACCATTATCTTGAATAATATTCAATAATGGGTTGCAAATCAAAAACCGTCTCTATATCGCCTCTTTTAGGAAGCCTTAAAAGTTTACCCGATGCTCCCTCTCTTTTGAGAAACGGCAAGGACCCTTCCTCTTTTTTATCCAAGGACTTTAAAATCTCTACATTACTTTGAAAATTTGGGGCAACAGCAACAATATCATTTACTTTTACTTGAAAAGAGGAGATATCTACCTTTTTATCGTTAACCAAAATATGACCATGCGAAATAAATTGCCGAGCCTGAAACCGTGTTTTTGCCAAACCAAGTCTATATACGATATTATCGAGTCTTGTTTCAAGAAGACTCAAAAGCATTTCTCCTGTCTCCCCCTTCTTTCTCGCAACTCTCTTAACCAAATTACTAAATTGTTTCTCTAAGATCCCATAAGTAATTTTTGCTTTCTGTTTTTCTCTAAGTTGGGCACCAAACTCTGAAAGTCTTTTTTTTCTCTTTCGCCCATGTTGCCCAGGAGGAACATTCAAGCGCCTCTGAAGACTTGCTGACTCTTTATCCAGAATATTTACGCCGACTTTTCTTGCTAATTTGTGTTTTGGTCCTGTATATTTACCCATCAGATTCTCCTTTTCTTTTTTGCCCTTGGCCCATTATGAGGTATAGGCGTTATATCAGCAATAGAAAGTATAGAAAGGCCACCATTTTTGATAGCTCTAAGCGCGGCGTCACGACCCGACCCGGGTCCTCTCACATAAACATCGACTGCCTTTAAACCCTTCTCAACCGCTTTCTTTACCGCAGTCTCAGCAGCAGAGCTGGCGGCAAATGGAGTTGACTTCCTTGTCCCCTTAAAACCCGATGCGCCGCTGCTGCCCCATGACAGAACATCACCTTTGTCAGTTGTTATTGAAATCAAGGTATTATTGAAAGTTGAGGCGATAAACGCCTTACCAGAACTTCCAACTGTTGTTTTCTTCTTTACTGCCATATAAATATTATACTTTCTTTTCTTTTTCAATAAGCCCCATCTTTACAGCAACCTCTTTCTTTATCGCGCCGATCGTAACTCTTTTTCCTCTTTTTGTTCTTGCGTTAGATCTGGTGCGCTGCCCTCTTGCAGGAAGGTTTTTAGTATGTCTTAAGCCTCTATACGAATAGATCTCCTTAAGTCTTTTGATATTGGATATTACTTCAGACCTGAGGTCTCCCTCAACTTTGTATCCCTCCATAGCCTTTTGAATTCTTTTTTGTTCGTCTTCAGATAAGGTCTTTACTCTTTTTGAGCCTTCGACATCTGCTTTTTTCAAAATACTAAAAACATTACTCCTGCCTATACCATACAAGTAAGTTAGGGCAATATCTATTCTTTTATCATCTGGTATATTAAATCCTGCAACCCTCATATGTTTTAACCTTGTCTTTGCTTGTGTTTTGGATTATCACAAATAATTCTAATTACTCCCTTTCTTTTAATCACCTTGCATTTTGCGCATCTTGGTTTAACGCTGGCTCTTACTTTCATTTGTGTCTATATACTATCCTTCCTTTTGTTTTATCATAAGCTGTCATTTCAACTCGTACCTTGTCCCCCGGCAAAATTTTTATAAAATTCATTCTCATTTTACCCGACAAGTGGCAAATAATTATTTCCCCGCCTGGAATCTCCACCCTAAATAAGGTATTTGGTAGAGATTCTTTAACAACTCCATCTACCTCAAACGAGCCTTGATGAGCCATACAAAAATTAAATTCGAAACTCTAATATCGAAATTCGAAACAAATTAGAATGACCAAAATTAAAAATGTTTTGAAAATTTTAAAATTCGGATTCTGAAATTGTTTCGTGCTTCGGATTTCGGATTTCGAATTTAAATCTTATTATATCAAAATAATCTTTCAACTGCAATCAAACCGTTGTTAAGACAACTGGGCCACTTTTTGTTACTGCAATTGTTCTCTCAAAAAGCCCAGACAAACTATTGTCCTTAGTTTTAATTGTCCATCCGTCATCATTTGAATACTCCACATCCGCTTTTCCCATGTTGTAAATTACTTCAACAGCAATAACCATTCCCTCTTTAAGATTGGGGGTCTGATCGATCTTTTTTATCAAAAAACCTGGAACTTCTGGCTCCTCATGAAGTTCTCTACCCACCCCATGTCCAACTAAACTTCTGACCACAGAATAACCTTTTTCTTCAACTATATCTTGTATTGCTTTGGAAATATGCCCCACCCTATTTCCTGGCATTGCTTGTTTAATTCCTTCTATCAATGCCTTTTCTCCTGTCTTAAGAAACTTATCAACACTGTCGTCGCTTTGACCTTTAACCTCTATTGTTTGTGCCATATCCGTATTAAACCCTTTAAAATAAACACCGCAATCCACGCCTACAACATCCCCTTCTTTAAACCTATAATCTGTGGGGATGCCATGAACAACCGCCTCATTTGTCGAAATACAAATAGAGTACCTGTAGCCTTCTACTCTTTTAAAACCAGGCTCTGCCCCTTTCCCTCTTATTAATTTCTCAGCAAGGTTGTCAAGCTCCAGCTCTGAAACCCCTGGTTTTATTTTTGACAAAACTTCACTTAGGACTTCTGCCAAAATTTTTCCTCCAGCCGCCATTATCGAAATTTCTTTTGGGGTTTTTATGTCAATCATTTCAATGCATCTGTGCTCTCCGAGCTTTGAAGCGGGTCAGCAGGCAAATTTATAGACAGTCTCGATAAAAGCGAGTCAATCTTCGCGTATAGTTTACTTGTGTTATCGCTGTTATTTTCTATTGTATAATCAGCGATCGCAATTGGTCCGCCTTTATTTAATTTCTCAAGCTCCGCAACATCTCTTAGATAACACTCATCAAGAGAAATAGGCCTTATGCTTCTCTTTGATAACCTGAGGTAGCGTACTTTAGGCTCAGCATATACGTTAATCAAAATGAGCCCCGGAAACTTCTCTTTTAAATAAGTGTATTCCTCCCAGGAATAAAGCCCATCGATAACTATTACTTCATTTGCTTCCAGAAGTTTGTTTATTTTTGGCTCTGCTCTAAGAGCATACGCTCCCATTCCGCCTTCTTTGCGTATTGCTTCACGCACTATTCGCTCGTTATCGGTCGTAAGCGGAAGACCTCGCCTCCTTACTTCATCCTCTGTAATTTCTCCAAACCGAACAAAAGGCATGCCTTTGGAAAATAAATATTCTGCAGTCTCAGTCTTGCCAGCTCCGGGCATACCAACAATCGCGATTATCTTCTTCATTTCTATGGATTTTTCTTAACTCTCCTCAAAATGTCTTTATTAATTTGTTCTATTTTCTGCTCTCCATCAATCTCAACCAATATCTTCTTTTTGCGATAAAATTCCAAAACTGGCTCGGTGAGTTTGTGAAAAAGCTCAATCCTGTTCCGAAGAGCCGCAAGGGTCTCATCTTCTCTTGTCTCCCCATTTCTATAACTTAACCTCCACAAAGCTTCTTTGTCCGAAACCTTAAGGTAAACAACTTTATCCACGCCATTTCTAAATAATTTCGCCTGAGGAACAGTCCTTGGAAAACCATCGAGAATATATCCCATTTGATATTCTGAACGTTTGAGATAATCGCTAACTATAATCAAAGTCTTTCTATCCGGTATCAAATAACCAGCATTCATGATCTCCTTTATATACCGTCCCAATTTTGTCTTTTCTTTCGCGAGATTTCTAAAAATGTGACCTGTTGAAAGATAGGGAATCTTAAGTTTTTCAGCAAGTAAGTTCCCTTGAGTTGATTTACCAGCGCCTTGAATACCGATTAAAATTATTTTCATATTCCTGTCATCCCAAACTCGCTCGCCTCGCTGCGAAGGGTCCTGAGTTTACCGAAGGACAAGTTCGGCATGACAACTTTGTTACTTACTAAACTTATCGTAACTTCTCATAACTAATCTCGCTTCTATGTTTTTGATAGTTTCCAAAACCACCGAAACTACAATTAGGATTCCTGTGCCTCCCAAGATAAGAGCTTGGACATTTGTAAACAATTTGGCAATTACGGGAAATATGGCTATAATACCCAAAAAAATTGCTCCTGCCAAAGTTATGCGCGTCAAAATATAATTAAGATATTGGGCAGTAGGCGTACCTGGTCTTATGCCTGGTATAAATCCTCCGTATTTTTGTATTTCCCCTGAAATCTTTTTGGGGTTGAAAACTACTGCTGTATAAAAAAAAGTAAAACCAACTACCAAAAGAAAATAAGTTGCATTGTAAAACGCTCCTTCCGGATTAAACCACCTTGTGATATTGGTTGCAATACTATTCAAAAAATTATTCGGTGAGGCAGTCAAATAATTCGCGATAAGAGATGGCATTAATACAAGAGAAACTGCAAATATAATAGGAATAACTCCTGCTTGATTAAGTCTCAAAGGAAGGTGCGTTGATTGTCCACCATACATTTTGTTACCTCTAACCCTTCTTGCATAATGGACTGTTATACGTCTGGTTGCTTCGTTTATAAGGACAATTGAAGCAACCACAAAAAGACCCATTACCATAAAAGTAATTATGTTAAAGACATTGGAAGCATTTGTAGTTGAGGCTGTTTGTCCAAAAATAACAGGGATCCTGCCTACGATTCCCGCGAAGATAAGAAGTGATATGCCATTCCCAACTCCTCTTTCAGTGATAAGCTCCCCAAGCCACACCAAAAGCATAGTTCCCGCGGTCATGGTAACAACAAATGCCGCAAGGCTTATGGGATCCAACGTGGAAATTATACCCTGGCTTCGAAGCAAAGCGTACATTCCAATTGCCTGCAAAATTGCCAGGGGCACTGTAAGCATCCTTGTATACTGGTTTATCTTTTGTCGCCCAGATTCACCCTCTTTTGATAATGCTTCAAGCTTTGGGAAAACAAGCGTTGAAAGCTGCATAATTATAGATGCATTAATATACGGATTAAGCCCCAATGCCATAACAGAAAAGTTAGCAAGTGTACCTCCGGAAAAGATGTCCAAAAGTCCCAAAAATTGATTTTGCGAAAAAAGCGATCTAAGAGCGACTAAATCCACTCCGGCAACAGGAATGTGTGCAAAAATTCTAAAAACTACAAATATCGCTGCCGTAAACAAAAGTTTATTTCTTACCTCAGGCGCTTTAATGCTATTTCTGAAAATCCCAAGGATGTTACCCACGTTCTATCTTACCCCCTGACTTGATAATTTTCTTTTCTGCTCCTTTTGAAACGGGCAACTTCACTATCAAGGGAATTGAAAGCTCACCATCCCCTAGTATCTTGACTCCATAAATTTCTGCTTCTTTTTTGTCGATGATGTTGTTTTTTATAAGTGTATCTATATCTACAACGCTACTTTTCCTAAGAAGATTAAGCGCCTTTACGTTTATCACAATTGGTTTTTTTCTAAAAGCCTTGTTTTTTCCCTTACCCCGTCTAAATGGAAGCCTCTTAATAAGAGGAAGCGCTCCTCCTTCAAAGGAGATTGAAATTTTACCTCTTGCTTTTTGTCCTTTTGTGCCACGTCCTCCTGTTTTCCCTCGTCCAGAACCATGTCCTTGGCCTAGTCTTTTCTTTTTTCGATCAGTTATTCCTGGTAAGTTTTCTAATTTCATATTTTTTAAGCTTTCTTACTTCTCTCAAATCTTAATGCCAACCGCCTCAAAGCCTCTATTGTCGCATAAACATTGCTTGCTTGATTTTTGGTTCCTAAGACTTTAGATGAAATATTCTGAATTCCTGCGGCAGAAACAACACTTCTCACAGCTCCTCCCGCAATTACTCCGCTTCCAGGAGGAGCAGGCTTTAGGATAATTTTTGCCGCTCCCAATTTAATATTGTATTCAAACGGTATCGTTCCATTTATAATAGGCACTTCTACAAGATGCTTTTGGGCTATTGAGACGCTTTTTTTAATAGCAGATGATACATCTCCAGCCTTTCCAAGACCTACTCCTACTCTTCCCTTTTTGTCTCCAACCACTGCCAAAACTGAAAAGCCAATTTTATTTCCTCCTTTTGTCTTTTTGGAAACTCTATTTACCTGAACAATTTTTTCCTCAAATCCATTATCCGCCATCAAAATTCTAATCCTCCTTTCCTTGCGCCCTTGGCGATTCCTGCCACTCTTCCGTGATACGCGTAATCCCTTCTGTCAAAAGCTATTTTTTTTACTTTTTTTTCTATGGCTTTTTTTGCCAAAAGTTCTCCCAAAGCTTCTGCTTTATCTATTTTAGAAGCTCCTGTCTTTTTTTCCAAATGTTTTTCCGAGACCCCAACGACCGATTTCCCATCCTCATCATTTATAATCTGAGCGTAGATATATCTGTTTGATCGAAAAACAGAAAGCCGCGGCCTGATCTTGGTCCCCACGACCTTTGCCCTAACTTGTTTTTTTAATTTTTTATTTTTCATTTTTATTTTGCACCCAAAGCTTTTGCCGCCTTTCCTGCCTTTCTCCTAATTCTTTCTCCCACATATTTAATTCCCTTGCCTTTATAAGGCTCGGGCGGACGTATTCTTCTTATGTTTGCTGCAGTATTTCCAACAAGCTCTTTGTCTATGCCTAAAATGGTTATTACATTTTCAGAAACCGTGAAGCTTATTCCGCCTGGAGCTGTAATCTTCACGGGATGAGAAAATCCAACAGAAAGGGTAAGGACATCTCCAGAAACTTGGGCTCTATAACCAACCCCAGACAATTCCAGCTGCTTGGAAAAACCGGCAGAAACGCCTTTTACCATGTTAGCAATCATAGAGCGAGTCAAACCAAGCCTTACCTTTGTCTTATCATCAGCATTTTTTTTTGCAGATACTACTATTTTACCATCTGCAATCTTTACCAAAACGTCATCCGGAATATTAAAAGAAAGAGCACCTTTGGCGCTAGCTGCTTTAATTGTATTATCAACAATCTCCGCAGACGTTCCTTCATTTATAACAATCGGTATTTTAGCAAGTTTTGACATAAATAACCTCCTTAATTCTTACCAAATCTTAAAAAGCACCTCTCCTCCAACTCCCTCCTTAAGAGCTTTTCTACCGCTCATTATCCCCTTGCTTGTAGAAAGAATTACAGTGTGCCTCCCTCTTCTCTGGATATTGGGAATTTTTGAGACTGGCGCGTAAATACGAAGTGAGGGTTTAGAAACTATCGCGACGTCTGTTAACACTGGATATCTTCTGTCATACTTAATTTCTACTTCCAAAACTTTGTTCCCGTTAGTATCTTTCTCATTCACGCTTTCTAAATATCCCTCTTTTACCAATACCTGAATCAACTTTTTATTAATGTTGCAGTAAGGAACTAAAACCTTTCGCCTTCTTGCGAGGGTCGCATTTTTTAGTCTAATAATAAAATCTGATACTTTGTGATTCATATTAATTTTTTCCCGAAACTACCAACTTGCCTTACGTACTCCTGGCAACTCTCCTCTAAGAGCTAAATCTCTAAAACAAAGACGGCACAATCCAAATTTCCTCATATAACCCCTTGCTCTTCCGCATATATTGCATCTATTTCTTGCTCGCGATTGATATTTTTGCTTTTTTTTAAATTTTACAATATCAGATACTTTAGCCATATCATCTCCTCTTAGTTTTTCATAAACGGTATTCCCAACGCCTTCAAAAGCTCGAATCCTTCTTTCTCGTCTTTTGCCGAAGTTACGATAGTTATCTCAAACCCCTGTCTAGCAAGAGACGAATCAATTTTTCCGGGATCTATTTCTGGAAAAACATAGTTTTCTGTAAATCCCAAGGTATAGTTGCCGCTTCTGTCAAAGCTTTCTTTTTTAACTCCATGAAAGTCTCGCAACCTAGGCAAGATAACATTCACCAGCTTTTCAAAAAAAACATACATCCTTTCTCCTCTGAGAGTAACCACAAGTCCTATTTTGTCTCCTTCTCGAAGTTTAAAACCGGCAATAGCACGTCTCGCAAGAGTTACCTTAGGTTTTTGACCAGTAATTTGAGTTAAAATCGTACTTGCTTTATCTACATTTTTACCATCAGCTAAAGCATCTCTTACTCCCATGTTAATAACAATCTTTACAAGTCTTGGCACATCCATAACATTCTTAACGATTAATTTTTTCTGCAAATCTTTTATGATCTCTTTTTTAAACTTATCTTCTAAAACATTCATATTTTTTGTTTGCATTTTTTACAAATTCTAACTTTTTTGCCTTCATCATACGCTAATCCAACTCTTGTCGCAAGTTTACATTTAGGACAAATCAATGCAGCATTGCTTACAAAAATAGGTATAGTTACAGTAACTATTTCCGATGGCTGTCTTTGCGATCTTGCCTTCAGATGTCTTTTGTATTGATTAACCCCCTCAACGATAACCTTATCGGTTTTTGAAAAAACTTTGTCTATTTTTCCAGTCTTTCCCTGATCCTTTCCCCTCACAATTTTGACTAAATCGCCTTTTATAAGTTTCATAATACTTCAGAAGCCATGCTGGCAATCTTCGCAAAACCTCTATCCTTTACTTCTCTTGCAATCGGTCCGAAGATTCTTGTTCCTCTTGGATTTTTGTCTTTTGGATTATCTATCAAAACTCCTGCATTATCGGAAAACCGAATGTAAGAACCATCTTTTCGTTTTTTTTCTTTTTTCGTACGGACAAGTACTACTTTTACAATCTCGCTCTTTTTTACTCCTGCCTCTGGCACTGCTTCTTTAACAACGCAATTGAGTACGTCCCCAACAGATCCAAATTTTCTCTTTGATCCGCCAAAGATATGAATAACTACAATCTTCCTAGCGCCTGAGTTGTCAGCAACTTTCAATACAGTTCTGTGCTGGATCATTTTTTCAATACCTCCAGTATTTTAAAATGTTTTTGCGCTGAAAGCGGTCTGGTCTGCCCAATTTTTACCCTATCGCCAATGGAAAGATCAAAAGAAGAAGTATCTGCTTTTATCTTTTTATCCCTTTTTATAAGCTTTTTATAAATTGGATGAGGTGCTACTCGTGCCACTTGTACAACTGCAGTTTTTTGCATTTTAAGTGACACAACCACTCCTTCAAGTATTTTTCTCATATTATTTACCCTGGCCGCCAGCTGGCGGCTCCTTTATTTTTATAATAGTTAAAATTTGAGCGATTTCCTTTCTCTTTTCAAAAATCGACCTTGTATTTTTAAGCTTTATAAGCGATTTGTCAAGCTTCAAACTATGCAATTCATTTCTCGCTTCTAAAAGTTGCGCATTTAACTCCTGCAAAGTTTTTCCATGCAATGCTTTTTTATCCTTTGTTTTCATACTTATTTACCCGCCGACCAAGCGCTCCAAGAGCCGCAGTTCGAATGAACTAAGGCGATTGGTAAGCTTAGACGGGTTTCTCCATGATTCTTGTTTTTACAGGCAGTTTTTGCGCCGCTCGTTTTAGAGCCGTAATCGCCATGTCTTTAGGAATTCCTCCCATCTCAAACAACATCCTTCCCGGCTTTACCGGCGCGACAAACTCAAAAACATCGCCTTTTCCCCCGCCCATTCTAGTCTCAGCAGGTTTTTTGGTAACTGGTTTATCTGGAAATATCCTTATCCAAACCCTGCCGCCTTTTTGTGTAAAGTGCGTCATCGCACGTCTTGCTGCTTCTATTTGGCGGCTAGTAACCCAACCGCTACTCAAGGCCAATATCCCATATTCTCCAAAAGAAATATTCACCCCTTTATGAGCGTCTCCTTTCATCGTGCCTCTTTGTTGTTTTCTGTATTTTGCTCTTTTTGGAACCAACATTATTTATCTCCTCTATTTATCCAAACCTTAACTCCAATATACCCTTTCTTAGTAAGTGCGGGGACACTTGAAAAATTAATATGCTCCCTTATTGTTGAAAGAGGCACAGTGCCTTTTTGCTGTTTTTCCCTTCTGCCTATTTCAGCGCCACCTATTCTTCCAGAAAGAACAATTCTTACGCCTTTAGCGCCAGCAAACATTACTTTTTCTACCGCCTGGGTCATAATTCGCCTATGAGGTAGTCTTCTTAATAACTGATCCGAGATATTAGACGCGACTAAATACGCATCAAGATTGGGCTCTTTAATAGCCTCTATTCTAATATCTATTTTGGGCGGCTGCTTAGAGCTTATGTTGCTTTTCAAAACTTCGTTTATAAACTTCTTCAAATCCTCCAGTCCGCTTCCTCCTCGTCCAATAACAATACCTGGTCTTGATACGTAAATCTTAAGCCCCATATTGTTGATAGATCTCTCGATCTCAATATCTGAAACTCCAGCATTCTTTAGTCTTTCTGTCAGAGCCTTTCTAATCTTTCGATCTTCAATCAAAATATCCTTGTATTTTTTGTCCTCAAACCAACGGCTACTCCAATTGTATACTGGGCCAAGCCGCAATAGTTTTGGATTAACTTTTTGTCCCATTTTTATCCTCCAGTATTATCCTAATATGACTGCTTCTTTTTTTGTATGGGTGGACTCTTCCACGAGTTGAGGGACGATATCTCTTAAGAAATGGACCCTCTCCCACCTCTATTATTTTTATTGTAAGTAAATCCTCCTTAAGCTTTGCATTATTAACTGCGTTAGCAACAGCACTTCTAAGCGTTTTTAAAAGAACAGACGACCCCCTTTTATTGGTTATGCTCAGTATATTTAACGCCTGACTCACGGGTTTGTTTTTGATAACATCAGCAACCAACCTTACTTTTCTAGGACTGATTCTAGTTGTCTTGCTCTCTGCTTTTATTTCCATATATTTTAAGATCTTAGCGATAAATCCTTTAGTCTTTAAGTCTTGCTAATCTCTCTTGCTACAACTCTTCCATGGCTTCTAAAAGTTCTTGTTGGCGCAAATTCACCCAAACGATGACCAACCATTCCCTCCTGTATTAATATGTTAATAAATATTCTGCCATTGTGAATCGCAATTGTTTGACCAACGAATTCTGGAGGAATCTGTGACGCTCTAGCCCAAGTTTTTATAGCAGTTTTATCACCCATCTGTTTTTGTCTCAATACTTTTTTAAGCAATTTTTGATCAATGTATGGACCTTTTTTTATTGAACGTCCCATTTATTTTTTTCTCCTTTGTAAAATAAACTTATCTGAATACTTTTTCTTTCTTCTCGTCTTGCCGACTGCTTTTCTGCCTCTATAATTTTTTGGCGTAGGCATGCCAATTCCGCTTCTTCCCTCTCCTCCTCCATGCGCATGAGATCTTGGGTTTTGCGCAACCCCTCGAACAGTTGGCCTTATACCCATATTTCTTTTCCTTCCTGCTTTTCCTATAACTTCATTCTTCCAATTCACATTACCCAAATTGCCCACAGTTGCATAACATTCCTTTCTCACCCTTCTCATCTCTCCCGAGGGAAGTTTCAAGTTTACATAATTACCTTCTTTTGCCAATACGGTTGCGAAGGACCCGGCTGTTCGAGCCAGCTGACCGCCGTGTCCTGGTGTAAGCTCTATATTATGAACCGCCGTTCCAACCGGCATCGAAGCCAAAGGCAATGTATTTCCAGGCCTAATTTCTACATCTTGACCCGACTTTATAACATCATTAAGATTTATCTCCTCAGGTCTTAAAATATAGCGCTTTTCTCCATCGGTGTATTGGATAAGCGAAATATCAGAAGTTCTATTTGGATCGTATTCAATAGAGACAACTCTGCCAGAAACTCCTAACTTATCTCGCTTAAAATCAATATTTCGCAAAAATCTTTTGTGCTCTCCGCCTTTGTGACGAACAGAGATTCTGCCGCTTGAATCCCTGCCGGATCTTTTCTTTTTAATAATCTTTAATTTACTCATAATTTCTAAGATTTTCCTCCCACATCAAACAATGCAATTTTTTGTTCTTGAGGCAAAGTAACAATCGCCTTTTTCCAGGGACTTTTCTCAACCTCGGTTCTTCTCAAACCAACCCTCATCTTTTTTCCTTTCACGATATTTGTTGAAATATCCAATACGTCTACATTAAATTTGTCCTGGATTGCTTTTTTAATAAATCTCTTGTTAGCTTTTCCCGCAACTTTAAATGTAAATTTATGAAGACTTACATCTTTCATTGATTTCTCACTTATTATAGGCGCAATAATAACATCATTTATATCCATATTAATTAATCTTTGCGTTGGCGAAATTCTCTTTTATCGAATCTACTGCCTTGTCCATTAAGAGTATCAACCTGTTATTCAATACATCATAGGTATTAAGCACATTCGCGTTTAAGATACGCACTCCCTCTAAATTTCTTGCTGCTCTATAAACATTTTCTAAATCATTTTTCAGAGGAGTTATCATAAGTATATTCCTCTTCTTTTTGTCTATTCCTAAATTATTAATAACATCTGCCATCGACTTAGTCTTTGGATCTAGTTTTTCAAGTCCTGTTACGGCCTTTATTTCATTACTCTTAAGCTTTGAGGATAAAGCAGAAAAAAGCGCCTGTCTTTTCATTTTTTTTGAAATTTTTAGAGAAAAGTCACGAGGATGAGGACCAAAAGCAATACCGCCGTGAACAAAAATAGGAGCTTTTTTAGAACCGTGTCTTGCTCGACCAGTTCCTTTCTGTCTCCAAATCTTTCTTGTTGATCCATGAACTTCTCCTCTTGTTTTGGTCTCTGCGGTGCCCTTTCTTTGATTTGCAAGATAAACTCTGACTGCTTGAGCTAAAAGCTGATTGTTTATCTTTGCTCCAAAAATTTCCTTTGGTAAATCAATTTTCCCCGCTGTCTTACCTTTAATATCAAATAAATCCAAGCTCAATTCGCCTGTTTTCTTAACTGCCGCTCTTAACTTTTGCGCGTTTGCCGAAGCCTTAACTGAACTCTTTGCTTTTACTTCTGACTTTTTACTTTTTATTTCTAATTTCTTACTATTTGCCATCTTCTTTCTTTTCCTCCTTTTTCACTTCCTCCTGCGGCTCCTTTGTCTCTTCTGGTTCTTTATATAAAGGAATAAATTTTTTAGCCTCTCTCACTTTTTTGATGGTTAACAAGTTGTTTCGTCCTCCCGGAACCAAACCTTTGATTAAAAGCGTATCATCAGATACGTCTATTAATTGTAAATTCTGCAGAGTAACTCGATCTGCCCCCATCCTTCCTGCCATTTTTTTGCCTTTGTAAACTCTACCTGGGGTGGTTGTCTGACCAATTGACCCAGGCGCTCTTTCTCTATCTGATTGTCCATGTGTTCTTGGTCCGCCTTTAAAATGATGTCTTTTTACGACTCCCGCAAATCCTTTTCCTTTTGATATACCAATAACATCAACTATGTCCCCTGGCTTAAAAACCTCTAAAGCTTTAATCGCCTCGCTGATGCTCGGAGCCGCAGAACCATCTGCGTCAGCATATTTTACTTCTTTTAGCGTATAAGGAGCTGTCTTAAGATTTGCTTTTTTAACAATTCCCAGGAGTGCTTTATCGGGCTTCTTTTTGGTTCCAAAGCCAATTTGCACGGCATCATACCCGTTCTTATCTTTAGTTTTAACCGAAACAACCACATTTCCTGAAACTTGAATTCTTGTAACAGGAATACGAGTTCCATCTTCCAGAAATCTTTGTGACTGTTCAATTTTTTTTCCTAATAACGCCTGTAGAGCCATAAATAAAATTGACAACAAAAAAAGCGACTACATAGAGTCGCTTCTGATTCAAGGAATTTCTTCCCTAAAGCTTTCTACTATGCAGCCAAGAATACCTCCTTTGCTCGGTTTCTCATGACTTAACTTAAGGCTATTATATAACGCTCATCGAAGAATTGCAACATGGAGTATGTGTAACAATTAGGAAAAGAAAACTACATCCTTACCTCAATATTTACCCCTGCGGGGAGTTCCAGATGGGTGAGGCTGTCGATTGTTTTATCTGTTGGTGAAATTATATCAATAAGCCTTTTGTGAACTTTCATTTCGAAGTGGTCTCTAGCGTCTTTATCTATGAATGGAGATTTGTTGACGGCATAAACAGTACGTTTTGTGGGAAGAGGGATTGGTCCTACTACCTTGGCGCCGGTACGTATTGCCGTATCTAAAATCTGCTGACAGCAAGCGTCTATGACTCTTGCGTCATAACTTTTTAAACGAACCCTAATTCTTCCTTTAGGCATTATTTTAAAGTACTTATGCTATTACTTTAGAGATAACTCCGGCTCCAACTGTCTTTCCGCCTTCTCTTATTGCAAATCGCAACCCGTCCTCAAGGGCAACAGGCACAATTAGCTTTACAGACATCTTTGTGCTGTCTCCTGGCATGACCATCTCGACACCCTTTGGAAGATTTACTTCTGCAGTCACATCTGTAGTTCTTATATAAAACTGGGGTCTGTATCCTGTAAAGAATGGTGTATGACGACCACCTTCTTCTTTGGTCAATATATAAGCTTCTGCTTCAAATTCTTTGTGGGGAGTAATGCTTCCTGGCTTTGCGATTACCTGACCTCTTTCAACATCGTCTTTTTCAATTCCTCTTATCAAGAGTCCTACATTATCACCTGCTTGTCCCTCATCAAGCTGCTTTTTAAACATCTCAACACCTGTTACTACCGAAGACTTTGTGTCTCGAATTCCAACGATTTCAACTGACTCATTTACTTTTACTTTTCCTCTTTCAATTCTACCTGTTACTACTGTTCCGCGACCTTTAATTGAGAATACGTCTTCAATTGGCATCAAGAACGGCTTGTCAATGTCACGCTTGGGCGTAGGAACATAACTGTCCACAGCTTCCATCAATGCCATTATTTGCTTCTCCGCTTCCGCATCTCCTTCAAGAGCCTTAAGAGCCGAGCCTCTTATTATCGGCACTTCATTGCCGGGATATTGATATTTTGTCAAAAGCTCTTTCACTTCCATCTCAACCAATTCCAAAAGTTCTTTGTCCTGTACCATGTCAACTTTGTTAAGGAAAACAACAATTGCCGGAACTCCAACCTGGCGGGCAAGAAGAATATGCTCTCTAGTCTGAGGCATTGGACCATCTGGAGCAGAAACCACCAAAATAGCACCGTCCATCTGCGCGGCGCCGGTAATCATGTTCTTTATATAATCTGCGTGACCTGGGGCATCGATGTGCGCGTAATGTCTTTTGTCTGTTTCGTACTCAATATGGGAGATATTAATCGTAACTCCTCTTGCTTTTTCCTCTGGAGCATTGTCAATATCTTCATATTTTTTGGCAGATGCCATTCCTTTTTTAGATAAAACTGTGGAAATTGCTGCGGTCAGAGTTGTCTTACCGTGATCAACATGACCAATAGTTCCAATGTTTACATGGGGTTTTGTCCTCTCAAACTTTTTAGCTTCTGCCATAATTTATAAAAAAAAAATTACCTTATGACTTATAAGGCTAGTTAGGAATATACACCATATTTATATTCCCGTCAATACCCCAAAAATTACTTTTTCTTTTTTATCTTCGAAGACTTCCTCTTCGAGGAAGATTTTGGGGTTGCCTTTAAGTTTTTCGTAGGTGTCTTTTTTTCTCTTTTTAAAAGTTTTGAAAGATTAGATTTAAGTCTTGATGCTTTGTTTTTGTGGATTATGTCTTTTTTTGCGGCTTTGTCAATAGCAACTACCGCTTTTCTGATGTTTGCTTCTGTAGAATTTTTTTCCGCCTGCTTGATTAATTTTCTGAATAGATCCTCAAATTTTTTATTCAGCGCCGTCCTTTTTCTGTCTTGGCGCAATTTCTTTTTTGCACTTTTTATTACTGGCATTGGGATATTTTAGCATGATATACTGTAAATCGCAAATACATATGCCGCACGAATTATTTAGAAAAGGCTTCAGCCTCCTTCTGAAAAGTCAAACCAACATACTCTCCGCAGCTTTTATCATCATGGTAACCATAATATTGTCGCAAATTTTAGGACTTATTAAGCAAAGACTTTTAGTTTCTATTTTTGGCGCTTCAGACACTTTAGGTATTTACCTTGCCTCCACTCGCCTTCCTGACTTTCTATTTCAGCTGATCATCGCGGGCGCTCTTGCCTCAGCATTTATTCCTATTTTCTCCGACTATTTATCTAAAAACAAGGTTCAAGAAGCTCATAAAATGGCATCTAGTCTTCTTGCTATAGGAGTTTCAATCTTTGCTGTGCTTTCTGCGATACTTTTTGTTTGGGCTCCTTTTTTTCTCACGATTTTTAATCTTGGGTCTGGATTCTCAAATGAAGAAATGAATCTTATGGCAAATTTGACAAGAATTATTATCTTTGGACAATTACTATTTATAATAGGAACTTTTTTTTCTGCGCTGCTTCAATCGTACAATCATTTTTTTATTCCAGGAATTGCAGCGGCGCTATACAACTTGGGTATTATCACCGGAATAATAACTCTCTCCTCTACAGTTGGCATCTTTTCTCCAGCTTATGGAGTCTTACTTGGCGCTTTATTTTTTATTATCGTTCAGCTTCCAATGGTAAAAAAAATAGGGTTTTCTTTCAAGCCAACGTTTTCCTTTAGAGTACCGGGAGTGCTAGCGGTTCTTCATCTTATGTGGCCTCGAACTGTTGCAATGGCGATTTTCCAGATGGGCACTATTGCAATAGTGGCAATTATTTCCTTTCTGCCAAATCCTGGAAGAAATTATGTAATATTTGACTATGCCCAAACCCTGGCATTCGCGCCAATTGTTCTTTTCGGACAGTCTATCGCCCAGGCAGCCTTCCCGATCCTATCTAGAGAGAAAAACAATTTAGAAAACTTCAAGACAACTTTTGTCGCTAGCTTTAACCAAATACTTTATCTAATTCTACCTGTATCTGTTCTCCTTCTTGTATTAAGAATACCTATTGTAAGACTTATTTTTGGAGCAGGACAGTTTGACTGGGAAGCTACTGTTCTTACAGGAAAAACTCTTGCTTTTTTCAGCATATCACTTTTTGCTCAAGCGCTTATCTATTTGGTATCTAGAGGATTTTATGCCCTGCACGACACAAAAACACCATTGTATATAGGAGCTACAACCACAGCTGTTATGATCGCGCTTGGATTTTTATTTATCTTTTCCTCAGGACTTGGTATTGAAAGCATGGCGGCTGCTTATTCCATCGCTACTATTATTAATCTTGTAATTTTATTCATTTTTCTTGATAGAAAGGTTGGCGGATTTAAAAAAACGTCGCTAATTTTCCCAATACTTAAAATCTTCTCAGCCACTTTTTTTACTGGTTTTGCTCTTTATATCCCCATAAAACTTTTAGACCAACTGGTTTTTGACACAACCCGAACAATAAACCTAATAATGCTTACTGGAATTTCTGCTTTCGCAGGACTTAGTCTCTATCTTTTCTTAACATGGCTTTTTAATGTCAAAGAAGCAACAACGTTTCTACTTATTTTCAAAAAAATCGGCAACTGGAGGGAAGTTCTGAAGAAAAGCGACGAAGTTATAGACGCAACTACTGTAAAACCGTAATGACAAACTAATTTGTCAGGATTGTGTCAAGAAAGTTAGAATAACCAAGCACTATAATTTATACTATAACATAAGGACAAAATTAAATGGCAGCTGCTGAACAGTTAAGTCATAATGGCCTTATTCCTGAACTGCCTAGTAAAAAGACATTT
This sequence comes from Candidatus Levybacteria bacterium RIFCSPHIGHO2_01_FULL_38_26, assembly GCA_001782075.1. Classification (GTDB taxonomy): domain Bacteria; phylum Patescibacteriota; class Microgenomatia; order Levybacterales; family UBA12049; genus 2-01-FULL-38-26. The sequence goes on along the minus strand of MFNO01000022.1, from coordinate 33,331 downwards.
TTAGATGTCATAGGTCGCTCTGAGCTAAAAAAAATTCTCTCCCCCCAAACCCCAATCCTTTCTATCTCTATGGAAAATGACGCTTTAGGCGGTGCTTTCGCAGGAGGCCTAGGAATTTTAGAGGGAGACAAGTTCCACCAGGCAGCAGACGCAGGAATCCCGTATGCGGCCCTCACTTTTTCTCCTCCCGATAGGTGGAGACAAAAACTCTCAAATCTCTGGCCGGGAGAAGAAACATATAGCGTGCACCCGGAAAATAACGGTTTTAAAAAAGAACCGGTTTCAATCAACATCAAAGCTAATGGAGATGAGCCGTCCCTTGAACTTTACACCCAAGAACTTGGAAGCTCAAGGATGGTTACCACTTACGAAAACGGTCTCAAAGGCTTATACCATGGGGCAACGGATTCAGAACACAGATTATATCAGAAAGCAGTGTTGGGCTTTGGGGGATTTAAAGCAATAAAAGAACTGGGCATTAATCCACCTATAGTTCTTGTCAATGAGTCGCCTGCTGCGTTTTATCCCTTGGCAGAACTTGATCAATTATGTCAGGACGGAAAACCTTTACCTCAAGCTCTATCACAAGTGCGGGAAAAAACCATTTATGTAAATCATACTCTGGAGCAGGCAGCTGAAGCGGAGTTCAACGAAGATCAGACTGAACGATATGTATCAAGGAATCTTAAGAGCGAAAGTGTTAGAAATTGGCTTGCGGAAATGGTTGAAAAAGGAGGGGGTAGATTAAAATTAAGCAATCTTGCCCTTGCTCTTGCCAAAAGATATATAGGCGTTAGCCAACCCCATGCACAAAAAGCAAGCGAACAATTCAGGAATATTGATGGACAAAATGTCTCTTTTGACGCAATTACAAATGGTGTTCATTCCAGATGGACTCATCCGGATTTCCTAAGGATGGATCGCGAAAAAGGTGTAATAGACGAGTTCGGTCTTCCAAGTCCTGATTCGCTGGAAAGGATATTAAGCCTAGATCCAAGCCTGCAAATAGCAATAAAAAACAAAGCAAGAAGAGAGCTTAGGGAATATTTACCAACAAGACTTGATCAATACAATCAACCAATATATATCCCGGATGGTTCCAGAACCATAGGATGGGCAAGAAGACCTGTCCCCTACAAAAGACCGGAAATGCCATTTGAAGATCCTGAAAGATTGGCAGAAATTCTTGAAAGTGAAAATGCTCATTTTTTATTTGCAGGAAAAGTTCCCAATATGGGTAGAGATATACCGGAAATTCTTTATACCATTGACAAAAACCCGATTCTTAGAAATCGCGCCCACTACATTCAGGATTATGACAAGGACTTGGCCCGCCGGATGGTAGCGGGTACAGATTTATGGCTAAATAACCCAATTGTCGGAAAAGAAGCATGCGGAACATCAATATTTAAGGCAATTAAAAATAGAACAATTTTAGTTTCAACTGATGATGGTGGAGTAGCAGATGTGAGACCATCTCCAGCTTTAATCATATCAGGCCAAAATCATCAACAAGAAGTAGATTCTCTCTATAGACAAACTCAAAGAGGTCTAAGAATAGTTGATGGAAAAGATCCTGAAAGCTGGGATTATTCCGTGAAAAGACAACTAGCTGGATACAATGAGAAAGCCTCAGGTGCAAGAAACTTAAAGGATATTATTAATTACGCCTTCCCCCAACCAAACAGTTTGCGATTAGCAGCGTAATCTCTGCTATAATCTTCCTGGTGAATCAACAAAGTATCAGAAATTTTGCCATTATTGCCCATGTAGATCATGGCAAATCAACTCTTGCCGATAGACTGCTGGAGATAACAAACACTGTGCCAAAAGAAAAAATGGCTGAGCAGTTTTTGGACCAAAACCCTATAAGCAGAGAGCGGGGAATAACTATTAAGCTTGCGCCAGTCAGGATGAAATATAAAGTTCAGGATTCAACTTCAGAATATATTCTGAACTTGATAGATACTCCTGGTCATGTGGACTTCTCATACGAGGTCTCAAGGACTTTGGCAGCTTGCGAGGGCGCAATACTTTTGGTAGACGCTACACAAGGAATTCAAGCACAGACTGTGGCGCATTACAAAGAGGCGCTAAAAGAAACCCTCACGCTTATTCCAGTTATTAACAAGATAGATCTGCCAAACGCACAAGCCGAAATTGTAACAAAAGACCTAAATAGTGTTTTCGGGTTTAAGAAAGAAGAAATACTATATATATCTGCCAAAAACGGAGAAAATGTTACTTTATTAATAGATGAGATAATAAAAAGAATACCTCCGCCCTCGGGCAAGAAAGAAAAACCCTTAAGAGCTTTAATATTTGATGCAGTTTATGATGAATTTAGAGGAGTTGTTGCATACGTTAAAGTTGTCGACGGAGAAATTAAAAAACATGACAGTATTAAGTTTTTCCAAAACAATGTTACATCTGAAATTTCTGATATTGGCTATTTTTCGCCAAATCTTGTTTCATCGGACAAATTACAAACCGGTGAAATAGGTTATGTAATTACTGGTATAAAAAATATTAGACAATGCCGCATCGGAGACACAATAATAACAAGTCAAAAGTCCGAAGAAGAAGTACAAGCGTTGCCAGGATATCAACTACCAAAGCCCATGGTGTTTTTTGGCATGTATCCCAAAAACAGCAATGACTTTGTTTTGCTAAAAGAGTCGTTAAACAAATTGATTCTAAATGACACTGCTCTAACTTATACAGATGAATATTCTTCATATTTGGGAAGCGGATTTCGAGTCGGATTCCTGGGACTTCTTCATGCTGAGATTATAAAAGAGAGATTAAAACAAGAGTTTAACCTGGATATTCTGCTAACAATGCCCCAAGTTCTTTATAAAAAATCCTTCGACTCCGCTCAGGATAAAGGAAAAATGCTGGAGCCATACATGAAGCTTTCTGTTTATACGCCCAAAGACAGCGTAGGCCCGGTTATGAATGTTTGCCAAGGAAGACTGGGAGAACTTGCCAATATGGCATACCATGATAATTATGTCGTGCTTTCCTATGATATGCCATATAGCATGTTTATTCGAGGTCTTTCAAACGAGTTGAAAGCTGCGTCTAATGGTTACGCGAGTATTGATTATGAACTGTCAACATATAAAGAAGCAAATCTTACTCCACTTGAAGTTAGGGTAAATGACAATCCAATTGATGTTTTATCCGAGACTATCTATGAAGAAGAAGCGTCTCGCGTCGCAAGAGAAAAAGCACTGAAACTCAAAAACTCTCTGCCTCGCCAGCAATTCAGACAGGTTATTCAAGTATTGGTCGCGGGGAATATTTTAGCTCGCGAAGAAATACCGCCATTTAGAAAAGACGTTTTGCAAAAAATGTCTGGCGGAGATAGAAGAAGAAAAGACAAACTTCTGGATGCTCAGAAAAAAGGAAAGTCAAGGATGTTGTCCCACGCCAAAATCTCCATCCCCCAAGAAGCCCTGCTATCGATGATTGAGAATGGTTAAGTAGCAAGTAGCGAAACTACTGTACTTCTGTACTTTTCAAGATTATTATTTTGAAAATTACTTGTAAAACTTTCTGTTAATTAATAGAAGAAACAAATAGATAAGATTAAACGAAATAGGAAACCAGTATACTGTTCGAAAAGAGTAAATCATAAATAGGATATTGCCGAAAAGAATTGAAGTAACTCCTACAAGTGCTAAGACCCATGCCCAACGCCTTCGCCGCAATAGGTTAATTGATACCGGTAACCAAAAGATACTATGTACAACTAAAGTTGGGTGAATAGCCAGAAAACTTTGCATGAAAAAAAGATATGCAGCAAACAGCAAGAAAAGTCCAGACACAAAGGCTGAGAAGAAATTGAAGCATTGCAGTAGGATCATCAAAATATGTTCTGTTCTGGATTTGTAAACCATTTATAATAATTTAACAGACTTAATAGCAGGATTCAAGTTTCTTCATGGAATAGTGACGACTATAAGTGTTCACAAATTCGGTAACGGTGTTTTTACTCTTCTTTCACTCCCGTAAACTGTATTACTGTACCATCTTATTATTGGTCTTTCCCTCCGTACTCAGACAGTGGCACAACTTTAATCTTTTTATCTTTTCCTTGATGTTTTGGGTTGTCGGTAACCAAAATGGCTTTCTCCTGATGAGCTAGAGCTATAAAACTTGCGTCATAGTAAGTAATCTTCAATTCTTCTGCTGTTTCGTAAGTCAGAATTGCAGATTGTTCTGATTGAACAGTAAACCGAATCGGCAATAAATAAAAAGCGGCAAGAGGAATTTTTGCTTGATCGGTAGATAGTTTTTTACCAAAGAGAAACGCATTTCCTACTTCATATTTTGCAAGCTCAGGAGCAAGAAGTGTAACAATGCCATTTTTGACATCCTCTAAGATTTTACTCGCTTGATCAAGATATCTTTCATTTTCTTTGTGTAACCATTTGATTATTACCGAGGAATCAACGACAATCTTCTTCATCAGTGGCGATACCTGTCCTCTGCTATAAACTTAGATAGGCTACCCCTTCTTTTTCCTTTTAAGCTTCTTGCTTTTTTTATACCTTTCCAGATATTATCCCAATCAACCTCTTTTTTAGGTCGAATAACAATTTCATCGGGATGCATAGTTGAAACAGAAACAGCAGACAAAGGATTTGCCCAGCCTACAGCTTTTCGAATAGGCTCAGGAATAGTAAGTTGACCTCGATTGCGAATAATGCTGGTTGTTTGCAGTAATTTCATATTATGTTCAGAATATCAGAATTTCTGATTAGTGTCAAGAGGATAACTATAGGCTATTGACAGATTTTTATTTTTGTAGTATAAATTAGCAGTCGCTTTTAACAAGTGACATTTTTTTGAAAAACTGCCTTTCAATATTTAAGCTATGGCAAAAAAGTCGACCCATTCAAATATCAAACCGCTTTTTGACAACGTCCTTATAAAACCTCTTGAGGCAGAGGCCAGAACCGCAAGCGGAATAGTATTGCCAGATACTGCAAAAGAAAAACCTCAAATTGGTGAGATTATGGCTATTGGTACAGGCACTACAAATGATTCGGGAAAACACATCCCCATGGTTGTAAAAGTCGGACAAAAAGTTATGTATAAAAAATGGGGTGGAAATGAAGTAAAAGTCGGAACAGAAGAATGGCTGCTGGTGGAACAAAAAGATATTCTGGCAATTGTATAATAATATGGCAAAACAAATTAAATTTTCAGAAGAAGCTAGACAATCCCTGGTAAGGGGTGTAAATATTTTGGCAAAAGCGGTCGTCACGACACTTGGGCCAAAAGGACGAAATGTTGCACTAGACAAAAAATGGGGAGCGCCAAATATAGTGCATGACGGAGTAACTGTTGCAAAAGAAATCGATCTTGAAGATCCATTTGAAAATATGGGAGCTCAGCTTGTCAAAGAAGCTGCAAGCAAAACCAACGATGTCGCGGGAGACGGAACCACAACGGCCACACTCCTTGCTCAATCCATAATCAACACAGGATTTAAAAATGTTACTGCTGGAGTAAATCCCATGATACTTAAAATCGGCATGGAGAAGGCTGTTGAAGTAGTTGTCAAAGACATCGAAAAAATGGCCAAAAAAGTCCAGGATACAGATGTTGCAAAAGTCGCAACTATTTCCGCTCAGGATGAAAAAATAGGATCGCTTATCGCAGAAGCTTTGAATAAAGTTGGAAAAGACGGTGTGGTAACAGTTGAGGAAGGAAAAGGACTCGAGCTTTCTATAGATTACAAAGAAGGAATGGAGTTTGATAAAGGATACGCTTCTCCTTATTTTGTCACCAACCCAGACAGAATGGAATCAGAGGTTGAAGATCCATATATATTAATTACCGATAAAAAAATCTCAGCTCTTAACGAACTTCTACCCTTTTTGGAAAATCTGGTTAAAGTTTCTAAAAATTTGGTCATAATTGCAGATGAAGTAGAGGGCGAGGCTTTAGCAACATTAGTTGTAAATAAACTGCGAGGAACATTTAATACATTGGCAATCAAAGCTCCCGGGTTTGGAGACAGACGAGAAGAAATGCTTGAGGATATTGCAATACTAACAGGAGGGACAGTAATTTCAGAGGATACAGGAAGAAAATTCGAGAGTGTTTCCATAGAAGACTGTGGACGAGCTGACAAAGTATGGGCAGACAAGGAAAACGCTCGAATTATTGGCGGAAAAGGAGACATGCCAAAAATTAAAGCGCGCATTGCTCAGATAAGAAGAGAGATTGAAGAAACCACATCTGATTTTGACAAAGAGAAACTTCAGGAGAGACTGGCAAAATTATCAGGCGGGGTTGCTGTTATAAATGTTGGAGCCGCAACAGAAGTCGAGATGAAAGACAAAAAAGAAAGAGTGAACGACGCAGTAGCTGCAACCAAGGCGGCTTTGGAAGAAGGAATTGTGCCAGGGGGAGGAGTAGCCCTGCTTCGCGCAAGAAAATCACTCTTGAAACTCAAAGATAGCCTAACTCTTATTGATGAAAAAGTAGGCGTAGATATTCTATATAATGCCCTTGCTGAACCTATAAGATGGATTGCTAAAAACGCAGGAACTGATGATGGCTGGGTAATGAAACACGTTGAAGAATCCAAAGTTAATGATTATGGATTCAATGTTACAACAATGAATTTTGGGTCTATGCTAGCAGACGGAATTCTCGATCCAGCCAAGGTTACACGCACTGCGGTACAAAATGCAGCAAGTATTGGAATGATGGTCTTAACCACCGAGGCTCTAGTTACCGATCTCCCCGAGAAAAAAGAACCCGCAATGCCAGGAGGAATGGGCGGCATGGGCGGCGGAATGGGAGAATACTAAGAAAATTAAAAATTAAAAGTGAAAAATTACCGCTGAAGAGGCGGTTTTTTTGTTTAATAAGTTTGTGAGAATAATGTTCTTTATGTTATCATAATAAACAATTGTTACTATCACCATGAAAAAGATTATTATATTCGTTTTTCTTCTCCTCTTGGCGGGAATCATTTTTTTAGGTGTTATATTATTTTTCCAAGACAACTCAGGAAAAGGAGCTCTGCAAGTAACCTCAACGCCAGTCGCATCAGTGTTTCTAAATGGGGAAAAAATAGGAGACACACCTCTTTGTAAATGTAACCCTGAAGATCTTATTGAAACTGGAGAGCATTCGATAAAACTAGTCCCTGCCAATAGCGAATTTGGAGAATTTGAAGAAAAAATCACTATAAATAAATCTACTCTTACAGTTATTGACAAGGAATTTGAAGAAGGGTCTCAGGGTAGCAGCAGTATTATTAGTCTTACCTCAATTCCCAGCGACAAAGAAGCTGAACTTTTGATTATGTCTCTGCCAAACGATACGAGTGTGTTTTTAAATAACAAACCATCAGGCACAACTCCATTTTCACTTAAAGAGTCCAAATCTTCTGATTATATTCTAAATATCACAAAAGAAGGATACAAAGATAGATCGGTCGCGATAAAAACAGCTCTAGGATTTAAGCTCACCGCCTTAATTTCTCTCGGTATACTACCTGTATCAAGCCCTTCGGCACAGGAACAACCACAAGCTGTTAACAAAATAGTAATACTTGATACTCCGACCGGATTTCTTAGAGTCAGATCTGCCAGCTCAACAGCTTCTCTGGAAATTGATAGAGTAAACCCTGGTGAAACTTTTGATTTAGTAAGCGAGGGGGACGGATGGCTTGAGATAAAACTTGATGATGAAACTACAGGCTGGATCAGCAGCCAATACGCAGAGAAACAATAAAGTTACCAATACCTAGACGTAATCGCAGAACAGTTACCTTTTTACTGCAGTAATAACATTGTACCTCCAATAATCGGTTGCTTTTAACCTTCTATATACTTCAACTGGCGAGGTTGTATTAATAAATTTTCTTTGCAATCCTAATGCTTTAAAAAGAATATAAGGCACGTACGCAATTAAATAAAATTTTCTTAACATCGGAAGAACGTGCGGAGTAATATTTTCTACCACAACATTATCGAATCCTGCATTTTTTAGTATTTGAGGCATTTTCCCATGAATAAAATATGGCAGACTATGCATGCCAGATTCTTCGTTGATCATATTCCAAGTCTGTTGATCTTCTGGCGAAAGATTTTCCCTCGAAGGTATCGAATACTCAAAAAGAGCTAGTCTACCTCCAGGTTTTAATATTCGGTAAAACTCTGAAAGGGCTTTTTTGTAATCAGGGACATGTACTAAAGTCTCCATCGTGTAAACGCCATCGAAGGTCTTATTTGGAAAATTCAACTTGGTATAATCTCCAGCGTGGAATTCAACTTTATTTTGCAAATTCAATCTTTTGGATTTTTCCTCTGCGCGTTTAACTGCAAAACCCAATAAGTCTACTCCGCGTATGTTAAAACCGTATTTTTCCGCGAGATATATTGCTACATTTCCTTCACCGCTGCCGGCATCTAACAACATCGAATTATGAGGAAGATCGAGTTTTTTTCCCAACTTATCCTCCATTAATCTTTGAGCCTTGCTCATCGGTATATGTTCTTTTCCTACTGGATAATATCCAAAATGCTTTGTTCCCCTAAGGAGCAAACTATAACCCCAGCGAGATTCTTTTGCGCTAAAATATTTGATTGTCTTCCCTAGCTTATCTTTGTATTTTAACTTCATGGATTATACTTATTAGCCCAAAACATATATTATTCCAATAACAAATATAATCCAAATAATTACAGTTATAAGAAGCGGTTTGTCTGACAAAAGAACTCTTTCTGGGCTTTCCCCTTCCTGCTTTTCATAAATATCTTGCAGGTACCGCATGAGTCCATAGACAACCGGAGCAATTGTTATCATGAGCCACTTTCTCTGGAAAAAATCCGGCAAAAAATCTGGAAGAAGAACGCTTAGGCCAAGCTTTAGCCCTCTTGGGTTCTCAAGAAAAGTAAAAAGAGTATAAGAAATAAAAGTTGATGTTGCGAAAATTGAAGCATAGACATCTAAAAGTCTTTCCGAATAATGAGACAAAGATTTTCTTATATTCGCTATATCTAAACTTTTGTTACTAGACAAAAGAGTAAGCTCCGATCTTCTTTTGCCGATAGCCAAGAATAGAGATACCGAAATCGTTGTCAAAGACAGCCAGACTGATATGTGAAAGCCAGATGCTACCTCGCCCGCGTAAACTCTGAGGATATATCCTGCCGCTATGGCCAAGATGTCAATAATAGCTATTGGTTTTAAGATCGTCGAGTATAGAAGTTGAATGGCTAGATATATAAGAGCTAGCAAAAAAAATGCAGGCGTTACAAAAAATCCCAAAAATAATGATCCAATTGTAAGAAAAGCCGCTATAACAAGAGCAACAGGTATAGAAATATCTCCATGCGCTAGCGGCCTGAATTTTTTAAAAGGATGAAGTCTGTCTTTTTTTATGTCAAATATATCGTTAACTATGTATGCAGCAGAAGAAAGACCGCAAAATGCAAAAAATGCGATCAGAACTTGTTGAAAGATCAGAGGTTCAAACAGGTTGCCCGAGAAAGTAATCGCAGCAAAAATTGCCAAATTTTTTATCCATTGTTTGGGCCGCAATAGTTTTAAAATTTTATATGTTTTTTTTATCATTTGTATGGCTCAAGGCATAATGCAGAAAAAACAAAGCTCCCCCTACCAAAACTATCAACATTATAATTGCAAACATTTTGCCTCTGCTTGACAAAAGAAGAGAAATCGTACCTAATATAGCAGATATCCCCCAGTAAAACAAGGCTATGGACCGCTGGCCAAGACCAAGGCTAAGAAGCAAATGATGAAGATGTTTGTTGTCATGCCAAAAAGGAGAACGGCCTGTTAGAATTCTTCGCACTACAGTAAATGCTCCATCAACCATCGGGACTCCCATGACAAGTATTGCGGTTGCCAGTTTTGAGCTGGAAAGAACAGATACAACTGCCAATGCAAGATAGAGAGCAGTAGCGCCGTAACCTGGAAAAATTTTTGCAGGATAAAAATTGTAAAGCAAAAAACCCAATGCGCTTCCAGCTATAGCAAATGACAGAGTTGTGGCGATCAAAGTATTCTCTTCAGTTAGAGGATAACGCATGCTTACAATACCAATGATAACTGCCGATATTGCCACTATTCCAGGCATCTGTCCATCAACCCCTTTACTCCAATTAAGCATGTTCATAACCCAAACTATCCAAATAACTGCAATTATCTGAGAAGCTGTAATATTAAAAGTATCAAAAGGAGAGAAAAAAACAACACTGTCCAGATTAAGAATTCCATCAAAGGGGTTTGTAATAAAAGGCACGGCTACGCCACTTGCCACCACTATAATTGCCGCTATTATATTTAGTAAAAACCTAAAATAAGGAGAAATGTCAAATTTGTCATCCAACACCCCGACAAAAAGTGCGAACAACAAGGCAAAATACAATGCAATAGTAATGCTTGAAAAAGGCAGAAAAAAAATAGACCCGAAAAAGATACCTATAACAAGAGGTATTCCTCCGCCCCTTGGTATTGGAATCTTGTGAATTATACCCGGATGCTTGTGGCTTTTTGGATCATCAAAAAGTCCCATACGTCTTATGAAAATCAAAGACAGAGGCGTTGCAATGATTGTTGCAAGAAACGCAGTTATGAGAGGTAAATAAACTATCATTAAATTATTAGCTGAATTGTTCTTATCGTAAAAAAGAAAGCGAGAATAGAAAAAGTAAAGCTACTTATTACCAGGATACGGGAAGCAAGAGGAATTTTTTTGTATATAATTGAAGACAACAACAGATTAACTACAAAAACTAGAAAAACGATTGAAACTGGAATAAATATTTCTGTTTTTATCCCCAACCTTTGTTCTCCCCATGGAAGCTGATTAAAAATTGGAACAAAAGGAGGCATCTTATTGTAATAAACTACTATCAATAAAAAAGTAATTAATACTGTCCCGAAAGTGCCAAAGAACCCCAAGCGCGTAGTTTTATCAAAGATTATATTTTTAAAAAAACCTCTCATATATTGATACCCTATCAATACTAATTCTCTCAAAGTACTGGACAAGCTCAAAAGAAGCAGGCTCTTGATCAGGCATGATAATAATAAACCTTGGCTTAGTAGCTTTGATTGTCTTTCTTATATTACTCATCCCATCCTCGTTGCTTAAGACATGATATGATACAACGTACTTTACAGAAGGCGTAGTTCCTATGATTTTATAAAGTTGGGCATTGTTTCCCCAGATAAAAATTGTTTCTTCTTTCCCTAGTTTTGACTTAATAAATGACGCTACTTTATAATCAACAGGCGTTCTTTTATCGAAAAACTCTTGATAAGAAACAACTGATTTGTTTCCTATCAAAAAAGAGGCAAAATTTTGATAATAACTAATTGATTTTTCATAAAGGTTGAAATTTTTCATAATCAACACGAGTGCAAAAATAAAAAAAATAGTTAGTATCTTTTGCTGTTTTTTCTCCGAAAATATTAAACCAAACAAAAGGCAAAAACTAGGAAGAAGCACTAAAAGATAGTGTGTGTAAGGGCGCTGGGTAAAAAAAGCACTATACAACGAGAACACAAACCACAATAGAATAAAAAGCGCGCTTACGCTAAATAGCTTACGTTTTACAAAAATCAAAACAACTACAATTCCTAATAAAAGCGTTTTAAGTAAAAGCAAATCTTGAGAAAAGATAACTTTGTTCTCCCATGCTACATAGCCGATATTACTAGAAAAGCTTGCTTTTACAAAATCCGCAAAAGTGCCCTGTGTCCAAAAGTACAAAACAGCAATAATAAAAGGCATTAAAAAACCAAAAACAAGAGGTAATACCTTCTCTTTTATTATGGCTAAACCGAATCTATGATGTATGTTTGCAATAACAAGAAAAATTAAAAACGCAATTAGGTCAAAAATTGCGACCACTTTAAAAAGAAAAGCAATGCCAAGTAATAAACCAGCCGCAACTAATTGAAAGCTAACAGTTTTTGAATGTGGTTTAGGCAAACTATAGATTAAAAAGGCAGACAAAAGAATTGGAAGCATCATGAAATTTTCGGCATTAGCAATATTCCCCTCAATAATAGGAAGTCCCAAAAGTATCACGAAAATAGAAGTAGTCAAAAAATAATGCGAGAAAAGCTTTTTGGACAAAAAGAAAAAAACCACAATAGAAAATGCTCCAAAAATAAAGGAGACAAACCGCAAGGCAAACTGATCAGAGTTAAACAATGCGTAAAGAAAATAAAGAAGCGGCGGTTTGTTATCCCAAATATCTCTATATAATAAACTCCCTTTATTGATAGCCTCTCCTATCGCCTGGTATACTCCCTCATCTCCATACCAATTTGGCTCAAAAAAAGAAGGAAGTCTAAGTAGAAAAAAAGCAACAAAGGAGAATACGAGAAATAAAAGATCGTGGCTTTTTCCAAGTTTTAAGACGATCCTCATAGTTTTTCAGTAACTTTATACTCAATCCTTTTTCCTATCATAAGAAGCGTATGTGAAACAAGAGCAGGCACAGTTATGAGAAAAAAACCAACTATGGGTAAGAGAAAAAACTCAAGAGGCATTAATAATCGACGAACTTTTGATAGAGAAGTGGAATTATAACTCTGTCTGAAGTTTATAATTATCATAAAACACAGCGATAAAAGACACAAAGTCAATATAAATCCCGCAAGGTATGGCAAGTTATAGCCAAGAGTGGTGCGGGAAAAAACAGGATTTACAAAAGGCATAATATTTGCCGCGATTGTTATGATAAACCAATTGACCGGCCAAAGAAAATGTTCAAGAAGCACATTGTAAAGAATAATCGTTTTTCTTATAAAGGGAACGTTGGGAACTGTTAACCACCATTTTATAAACAAAGGATCATCCGATACTCCCCATGACCAACGGAGTTCTTGATTGTATTTATTCTTAAGGCTTCTCATGTAACTATGAGAAAGAGGTGCGTCCATTGACGTTCTTAAAAAAATCGGCTCCGCCCACACGTTTCCACCCAGTTTGTAAAAAGCCTTGAAGAAAATTCTGTAATCTTCAGGAATAACATCTGTATCCCAATATCCTATTTTTTTTAGCATCGAAAATGACAAAGAATAGGTAGAATTTGAAACGAGTCTGTCTTTTTGAATAAGTATGCCTATCCTCCAAAGACTTCCAAAAAAAGCAAGGACGCGAATAGGCGCCGGCACCTTCCAAAAGTTGTTATAGTAAACATTTGCTGACTGCCAAAACTTATTATAGCGTTTGGAATCGTTGAGAAACTTATAGCAAAGATAAGAAAAATACTGTCTATCAAAGATTGAATCGGCATCAACAGAAGATATAGTTGCATAATTTATATCTATAATTCCATCATCCACGAGTTTATCATGCGCAACTTTGGCAGCATATGACTCATTTGATGATTTACCTTTAACTTCTCCAGCAACATCTTTGTGGTAAGTAGCAAAGATGCCTCCAAAAATATGACTAAATTCCGAAATTATGCTTTTGGCTTTATATGTTGCCTCCTTTTCTCTCTCCTCCATTGCCAAAACAACAAAAATTCGTTTTAGGGGAAAAGTTTGCCAAGACAGAGCCATGACTGTTTCTCTAAGTTTATCTAGACTTTCTTTATAGTTGGGAATTACAACGACATGCGTAACTTTTTGAAAATTGCGGAGTTTTTTTGTTTTCTTTAGCCAATCCGTATTTTCCGCCTCTTTTATTTTTTTGGAAGCAATATAAGCAGTTATAGCCAGTGAAAACGACTTATAAAACCAATAAACGTCAAAAAAAAGTATAAAGTAAGCAACAACGTAAGGAATAAGCAGCGATCCCCAAACAGGAAAAAGAATAAGAGTCCACGAAGTAAATCCTGGCAATATTTCAAGCATTCGCTGGGTTCTATTTGGATAGCGAGTAAATATTTTTTGAAAAAATATTGTCATAGTTTAAAAACATTGTGCGCGTTTTTTGTTGTTTGCTCCTCAACTTGCCCCAATGTCAATCCATTTATTTGCGCAATAAACCTACCTATAATTATAACATTTTCTGGCATGTTTCTGCTACCTCGTTTTGGCTGCGGGGTTAAAAAAGGGCTGTCTGTCTCTGTGACAATCCTATCAAGCGGAGCGTACTTAACCAAGTCTTTAAGCTCTGTATTTTCTCCAGGCGCAATGCCTTTGTAAGTTATGTTTCCATCAAAACCAACATAAAAACCTAAATCAAGAACTTTTTTTAAAAAATCAATATCTCCTGACATGCAGTGAAACATCCCTGGAGGATCTGAAAGATATGATTTATGATTTATGATTATATCGAGGATATCTTTGCCTGCATGTCTATTGTGAATTTGTAGAGGTAATTTAAGTTTATAAGCAAGTTCAATCTGTTTTATAAAAATTTCTTTTTGAACCTTTGGGTCAACGATATCGTTTGATTTATATCTATAATAATCCATCCCGCACTCCCCAATCCCAACCACTTTAGTATCTTTGGCTAATTTTTCCAGTTCAGCTTCCCATCCACTTTCAATTTTGTCTGCATGATGAGGATGAACACCGACAATAGCAAACAGGTTTTCGTAATTCCTTGCAAGCTCTACTGCTTTTTGACTCGAATCAATCTTGGTCCCAACATTAATAATCTTCGTAACCCCAGCATCATATGCACTATTGATTACCTTCTCGTAATCCTTCTCAAATGCGTGAAAATTTAAATGACAATGAACATCAATCATAATAAAATACTACCAATTATATATTACAGAAACAATAATTTAAGGGTTGTTTTAAAAAAAGATATGTGCTATTTTATATAAAATATTATGGCACTGATGCAGTCTACCATGTTAACGCTTGGAACCAAAGCGCCTGATTTTAGTTTGACTGATGTTGTATCTGGACAAAATGTTTCATTGGACACATTCAAAAACAAAAAGGCGCTTCTTGTAATGTTTATCTGCAGACATTGCCCGTATGTGCAGCATGTTAAAGAAGAGCTGGCAAGAATAGGGAAAGATTACAAGGATAAAGACATAGGAATTGTTTCGATAAGCTCTAATGATCCGGCAAGCTATCCGCAAGACGCGCCGGAAAGTCTTAGAGAAATGGCAGAAGAAGAAGGATTTACCTTCCCATTATTGTTTGACGAAACACAAGCAGTCGCAAAAGAATACACTGCCGTCTGCACTCCGGACTTTTTCCTTTTTGACAAAGAAAGAAAATTAGCCTACAGAGGACAGCTTGACGACAGCAGACCCGGAAATAACTTCCCAACCGACGGACATGACCTCAGAAACGCAATCGACAATGTTTTAAACGATGAATCGGTAACCGATAACCAAAAACCAAGCTCCGGCTGCAGTATTAAATGGAAAGAAAGCAACTAACCCTCTTAGCTTTAGAATACGCTTAATTTCTTTCATATTTCTTACCTTCAATTCATCAAATATTTAAACCTATAAAAGAAAATGATTTTATTATGGAAACAGTTATGCTTACAGGAATTGCAGTTGGATTTTTTATATACCTAAGACTTCAGGAATTACAATAATATTAGTATGAAGCTTATGAAATTCTTTTTGTTAAATAAGAAAAAAGTGAAAAACGATCTAGCATATTTTAAGCAAGACTTGCTTTTGAAGATTGGGAAAGAACAATTTAAGAAGCTTATGGATCTTGGGATAACTATTCCAGTTGCGTTGCGCTAAAGCTCATTCCCGGCGGCGGGCGAAGTAGAAGTGGGCGCCGAATACCAAAAGACCAATTGCGGTAAAGGTTATTGATTTCTCCAAATCATCTACCTTTTTATTTCTTCGCTCTTCTTCAACGCTTTTTAAACACTCGTCCTTTGATTTTTGTAGATCTTCAGGGCTGGATTCTACTTCTGTCTGTCCCTCAAGCAAGACTGGTTTTGGCGTAAATTCACATCTGGATTCAGGGCTGTAGCCCAAAGGATATTTATCATAAGCAGTAACTCCAACGATATAATGCGTTGAATTAAACAATCCAATAATAATCAAAACCATCCCAACCGCGCTTAATAAATAAAAATATATGGTTGGAATAATTTTTTGCATGGTTAAAACCACCCCTTTCTCGAAGAGTTTTCTTTTTGAAATTCTTCAAGCAGTTGTTTTTGACGACGAGACAAATTCTTCGGGACAACTATTTTAATTCTTACATAATGGTCTCCCCGTCCACCACCGCTAAGTCGAGTCACTCCTCTTTGGCGTAGTCTAATGATTGTATTTGGCTGGGAGCCGGCAGGCACTCTAAGTTTTACCCCTCCATCTATCGTCTCTACCTCAACCGTATCCCCCAAAGCAGCCTGAGAAAAAGATACCTCCTTCTCAGAAACAATATCTGATCCCTCTCTTCTAAATCTTAGGTCCGGTCGGACATCCAAAACAACATCATAATTTCCGAAACGGATCCTGGAGCCATCATCAACTCCTGCTGGAATTTTTATTGTCTGTGTCTTACCATCGATTGTAACCCTCTTCTCAACACCCCGTATTGCCTCCATAAAATCTATAGACAAAGAGTAAGTTGACCTTCTTTGTCGACCGCCAAAAGTCGAACCGCCTCCAAAAAATTGCTCAAATATTTCAAACGGATCCGAAAATCCTCCAAAGTCATAATTTGCTCCACCATCCCCACCGGATGATGTATATGTATAAGTAAACGGCCCGTATTGACCGCCTCGTGTCTGCCCGCCCCCAGCACCGCCGAATGGTCCTCCTGCTCCTCCAAAAGGGCCCTGACCGGCACCCTGCTCAAATGCGGCATGGCCAAACTGATCATAAGTTTGTCTCTTTTGAGGATCAGACAAAACTTCGTAAGCCTTATTTACTTCCTTGAATTTCTCAGCCGCATCTTTAGATTTGTTTCGATCCGGGTGATGTTCAAGGGCAAGCTTTCGATACGCCTTCTTTATCTCCTCCTTAGATGCGCTTTTAGACACTCCCAGTATTTTGTAATAGTCATTTGCTGTTGCCATGTGTTTATTATACTAAAAAAGCGCTAATCGCGCTCTCTTTCCTCTGTCATCATGAAGGAGGTGAAGGATCTCTCGTCGAGCTTCGTTCGAGCTTCTTCTCCTTCGACAAGCTCAGGATCAGAATGACAACCCTAAGATCTTATTCTACGACTTCTCCCTCAACCGGCTCCTCTGACTTTTTACCATTTGCTTTTTTATCTTTTTTCTCTCCATTTGCGGTGTCAGGTCCTGCGGAATCTGTAGTATGTTGGGAATCGCCTGCTTGTTGTCCTTCTGTCTGATCGGATTGACCTTGGGCTGACCCCCCTGAAGAATACATTGCCTGTCCGACTTTTTGAAGACTGTCTGATAAATCTTTGCTCTTTGCTTCCAAATCTTCTTTTGTACCGGTCTCAAGAACAGCCTTAAGTGCAGAGATTTTATCCTCAACTTCTTTTTTTACATCCCCAGCAACTTTATCTCCCGCGTCTTTAAGTGTTTTTTCCGCGGTAAATATGAGAGAATCTGCTGTATTTTTTGCCTCAATTTTTCCCTTTTTCTCTGTATCTTCTTTTGCATGCTCCTCTGCATCTCTTTTCATTTTCTCAATCTCATCCTTTGTAAGTCCCGTTGATCCTGTAATTTTAATACTTTGTTCCTTTCCTGTTGCTTTATCCTGCGCTTTTACGTTCAAAATTCCGCTTGCGTCTATATCAAATGTTACTTCAATTTGAGGAACACCACGAGGAGATGGCGGAATTCCGCTTAGGATAAATCTACCCAAAGATTTGTTATCCATAGCCATTGGTCTCTCTCCTTGCAATACGTTTATCTCAACTTGAGTCTGGCTATCCCCCGCAGTTGAGAAAATTTGAGATTTTGAAGTAGGAATGGTTGCATTTTTTTCAATAAGAGGCGTTGAGACTCCGCCCAGTGTCTCTATTCCAAGAGTCAAAGGAGTTACGTCCAAAAGCAGGACATCTTTGACTTCTCCTCCCAAAACTCCACCCTGAACAGCAGCGCCTACAGCCACAACCTCGTCGGGATTTACTGATTTATTTGGCTCTTTGCCAAAAAACTTAGTGACAGTATCAACAATTTTGGGCATTCTCGTCATTCCGCCAACCAAGACCACTTCATCAATCTTATCTTTCTCAATCTTTGCATCTTTAAGTGCTTGTTTAACCGGCTCAAGAGTTTTTTGAACAAGATTGTCAACCAACTGCTCAAGCTTTGCCCTTCCTAATGACATTGTGAGATGCAACGGCCCTTCTTTTCCCTGTGTAATAAATGGCTGATTGATTTGAGCTTCTTGACTGCTTGATAATTCAATCTTTGCTTTTTCAGCAGATTCTCTAAGTCTTTGCAAAGCCTGAGGATCTTTTCTCAAATCAACGTTATTTTCTTTCTTAAACTCTTCAGCGATATGATTGATAATTACCTGGTCAAAATCATCTCCGCCCAAATGGGTGTCTCCATTGGTAGATTTTACTTCATAAACTCCTTCCCCAAGCTCAAGAACAGATATATCAAATGTCCCGCCGCCCAAATCATATATAGCCACCGTATGCGCGTTTTTCTTGTCAAGTCCATACGCGAGAGCTGATGCTGTGGGTTCGTTAATAATCCGAAGCACTTCAAGCCCTGCTATTTCCCCTGCCTGCTTTGTAGCTTGTCTCTGCGAATCGTCAAAATAAGCAGGAACAGTAATAACAGCTTGCGTCACCTTTCCCCCCAAATAGCTCTCCGCGTCTGCTTTTATCTTTTGCAAAATCTGAGCCGAAACTTCCTGCGGGGTAAAAGTGCGACCCTCAACTTCAACAACAGCCATTCCGTCTCGACCCGATTTAATCGTATAGGGCAACCATTTCATGTCAAACTGCACGGAGGGATCCGTGAATTTTCGTCCCATCAGTCTTTTTATTGAAAAAATGGTTCTCTTTGGTTTTAGAACCAACTGTCGCTTTGCGACATCACCAACAACATGCGATATCGGATCAACTACCGATGGAATAACATTGCGACCCTCTGCCGAGTGAATCACCTTGGGCTCTCCACCCTCCATCACAGCTACGCATGAGTTTGTAGTACCTAAATCAATTCCAATTATTTTTCCCATAATTCTCCTTCAATGTCATTCTAATCCCGCCTTTTGCGGAGAAGAATCTCTTCCTTTCTTTCCTACCCTTACCTGAGCGCTTCTGAGTAACTGCCCGTGTAAAGTATACCCAGTTCTAAATTCTTCCAAAACTTTATCCGCTTCTCCTTCTAACGTATCAACACATTCCATTATGTAAGGGTCAAAATTCCTGCCTATAGTCTCAATTTTTTCTACGCCTTCAAGCTTTAGAACATCCAGAAATTGCTGGACACTTAAAGCTACACCCTGGTCTTTACTATGTTTTGAAGCCAACACTAGTGTATCCAAAACAGGCAAAAGACGCAAGAGTAATTCTCTATTGCTTTTTTGCACCCATTCTTTTCTTTCCTCTGATACTCTTTTATCAAGGTTCTGATAATCAGCAATCGCCCTCTTGTATTTATTTTCTAAATCTTCAATTTTTTTTAGCGACTCATCGACTTCTGTTTTTTCAATTTTATCGCTTTTTTTTGTTTTTGATCCGTTTTTGTCCATTACATTTCTACTTTCTGCTTTCCATCTTTTATTTTCTCATGAACTACCAGCCTTTAGCTGCTTCCTCAATAAGATCTCCAAAATATCTAACTGTTGGAATAATATGTGTGTAATTAAGCCTTGCCGGTCCCAACACGCCAATTTCTCCAGACATTCGCATAGGTGTTTGGTAGCGCGTGAAAACAAATCCATATGGACCCTGAAGCCTTGGACCCAACTCCTCTCCTAAAAGAACATGAACATCTTCATCTTCTATCACGTTTGAAAATAGATTATCAAAATACTCAAATTCATCAATCACGCTCAAGAGATTTTTGGTAACGTCTATATCAAAAAATTCAGGAATATCCAAAATATTTGCGTAGCCTGAACAATAAATATCTCCTTCATTTGCAGAAGAGATTGCCAGGGCCTTGGTCTTGTCAGCAAGAGATTTTGTTAGCTCTTTTAAGAAATGGGTTTCTTTATCTCTGAGGTTCCACATTTTTTCTTTTAGAGCAACGCTTTCTACAATCGAAGGTTCTTTCTCGCGCATGAGCTGTTTGACATAAAACTTAAGACCGCTTGAAGTTGGAATACGACCGGCCGAAGCATGAGGCTTTTTGATATAGCCAAGTTTGGTTAGCCTAACCATCTCATTTCTGATAGTCGCAGGAGATGCGCTTAGATTATGTTTCTTTTCCAAAGTTTCAGATCCAACGGGCTCTGCAGTTTCAATATATTCTTCAATAAGATTTTTTAATATCTCAACTTGTCTTTGTGTTAAATCGTGCATAAATTCAATCTCCCTTGCACATGCCCCTTCTTATGACACCATATTGCGATCATAAGAAAGAAGGCATGCAGCAGGGTTAGCACTAATATAGCATGAGTGCTAAGGCTTGTCAAGTCCCTTTTTTATTGTGTTAAACTGGATGTATATGCGCCGCCGCAAAAGACCACTTCTTCTTTTGATTTTTAGCCTTATATCCTTTGCTTCTTTGAGTTATTTAATAATGAACTCAGACCCTACACAAAAGCTTAATTCTTACGGCTTACAACTTACAACTATTCCATTCTTCTTTATTCTTGTATTCCTATCTACTTTTTCTCTCTCTGCTTATATTTTAAATAATTCTAGAAGAGGTCTTCTTATTGCTCTTGCTATAGTCTTCTATTTACTTCTCCGCTTTTATAACTTAACCCATTTCTTTTTTCTATTACTTCTTGTAGCCCTCTTCTTCGTCCTCGAGCTCCTATTTTCGAATCACAAAAAATAATTTGGTTTGTTTATAGGCTCAAGCCCTGTTATAATTATGCCATGGCTAAATTTTATATAACAACCGCAATTCCTTATGTAAATGCAAAGCCTCATATCGGTCATGCATTAGAATTTGTACAAGCTGATGTTATAACTCGTTATCACAAAATACTAGGCGACGACACTCTTCTTCTCTCAGGAGGAGATGAAAATGCGCTCAAAAACGTCCAAGCAGCGGAAAAAGAAAAAATACCCATACAGCAATTTGTAGAAAAAAACAGCAAGCTGTTTGCGGATTTAGCCCAAAAACTAAATGTGCACTTTGATGTTTTTCAAAAAGGAAGTGATGCAAAGCATCATTCTTCTTCTCAGAAGTTATGGGAGTTATGCAACAAAAATGGAGATATTTATAAAAAGGAATATACAGGGCTTTATTGCGTAGGATGCGAGTTATTCTACGAAAAAGAAGAGCTTAACGAAAAAGGCGAATGTTTTGAGCACCCTGGGAAAAAACTGGATGAAGTAACAGAAACAAATTACTTTTTCAAACTGTCAAAATACCAAAACGATATTGAAAAGCTGATCGAAACAGATAAGCTTAAAATTATTCCGCAAAAGCGAAAAAATGAAGCTCTCTCATTTGTTAAACAAGGTTTAAAAGACATAAGTATTTCCCGCTCAAATGAAAGGGCAAAAAACTGGGGTGTCCCAGTTCCCAATGATCCTACGCAGAGAATGTATGTCTGGTTTGACGCTCTAAATATTTACCAAAGCGGTATTGGATTTGCACTAGACACGGAAAAATACAAAAAATGGTGGCCTGCTGATTTGCATGTGATTGGAAAAGGAATTCTAAGGTTCCACGCAATATACTGGCCTGCATTTCTTCTCTCGGCGAAACTTACCCCCCCAAAAAAACTCTTCGTTCATGGATATCTTACTGTCGATGGTCAAAAAATGAGTAAAACATTAGGGAATGTTATAGATCCGCTAGATTTAATTGAAAAATATGGTACCGACGCACTTCGCTATTATCTATTAAAAGAAATCTCCCCTTTTGAGGACGGAGATTTTTCAGAAAGCAGGTTTAAAGAAGTCTACAATGCAGATTTAGCAAACGGACTCGGAAATTTAGTCGCCCGCGTTGCTAAATTATGCGAAAGGATAAACTATCAATTTCCCAATAATAAACCAAGCAATCATTCTAAATTCAAACAGCCTAACACATCATTTGGATTTGATTATAATTTTTCAAATGCCCTATCCAACATCTGGAGTAATATTAGAATTACCGATGGAATAATTAACGATGAGGAACCCTGGAGAGTATCAGACGATGAAAAGCTCAAAGATATATTATTTAGATATGTTGACAAGATCATCGACATAGCAAACGAGCTAAAACCTTTCCTTCCCGAAACTGCGGAGAAGATTGAAAAACAATTTAAAGGTCCAAAAATCACCTCCCAAAAACCTTTGTTTCCGAGAATATAAGGTTTGTATTTTGATACTAAACTTCCTATACTAAAGAGGAGATGTTTTATTTAACAACCCTACCTTTGGCTTTTCTTAAATTTTGGTTTTTTGAGGCTCCAATTGGGCTTGTTAATTATTTTACTTCTGTAAACAAATCCTTTCTCCAATTATTTTCTTTGCCTTTGCTAATAAAAACATATTTTAAACCATGGAAAAATGAGTACAGAGAAGGCTTGGTTGGATTTTCGATCGGCATGGCAGTGTTTATCAAAACTTTTGTAATCCTAACGGATATTCTTTTGCTGTTTTTACTCTTGACTGCTGAACTGATTATTCTATTAGGTTTCGTTTTTTGGCCAATAGGAGCAATTATTTTGATTCTATAAATATGATAAATTACGCAAGGCTTTACTATTTTTATAACTTAATCCCAATTAGGACACTAAGATTTAGCATTTTTGTCGTATTAACGCTTTTTATAATGATAGACCTTCCGTCTGGACTGTTTTCATCGATCGTCTCTCGGTACTCGGGATTTCTACTCTCTTCTTTTCTAATTTTTGAAGTTTTCTTCTATTTTAAAATTTCAAGAATCACGCCCCCAATTTTTATGAGCAAAAACATCTATGATTCTTTTACTCTTGAAGCTTTAGGTATTTTAATATCATCTTCAAATACATCTAGTTTGATAAAAACCCTTGTCCGTAAAAAGGCAGTGCAATTCATTTTGACAAAAGCAAACATCAAAAGAAGCGAGATTTCTTTAATCAACGACATATCTATTAAAGAGTTGGCAAAAAAAGCCTTTGATCTTGCAAAAGACTCAAAAGGAAAGGCAGTAACAACTACGGATCTATTTGCCGCATATATTTTGCTTTCCGAGGACAAAACTAAGCTTTTATTTGACAAAAATCTTAAAAATGAAGAGTTTTTTCACATACTCCTATGGGCAAGAAAAACATATCCTCGAGAAGAAAAACCCCGCCCAATTAGAATCAGATTCTGGGGAGAAGGAATCGGAGAGAATTGGGTCTTTGGCTGGACAATCGAAACCAAAAAATACATGTTTGACCTGACAAGAAAGGTCATACAAGAAAAACCACTACTTTCTGGAAGAGAGAAAGAATATACGCAAACGATCGAATTTCTTTATAAAAATAAAAGTGCAATTCTTGTTGGAGAACCTGGTAGTGGAAAAACATCGCTTGTTGACACTCTGGCATTTGAAAGTTTCCTGGGAAATATTGAAGGGGATCTTTATCATCAAAAATTTTTCCAACTTCTTGTTGATCGGCTTTTAGCAGGATCTACTAATCAAGGAGAACTAGAGTCGCGCTTGGATAATGTTATAACAGAAATTTCACATTCTGGTAACTTAATTGTCTTTATCCCTGATATCGAAAATATTCTGGGCGCGTCAACCTTTAACATCGATCTATCAGGTACTCTTGTGCCATATATCAAACAAGGTAAATTTCGCATAATTGGGACTACAACGCCTGGTGCCTATAAAAGATTTATCGAGCCGCTTACTAGCCTTGCTGATGTTTTTGGGATAGTAAAACTTGAAAATCCAGATAAAGACACTGCTATTCAAATGCTCTTTGAGAAAGCCTCAGATATTGAGAAAAAAAATAATGTATATCTCACCTATAGAAGCGTTATTGCTGCTTTCAATTTCGCAGAAAAATACCTGCAAGGACGAGTCATGCCGGGCGCCGCAGTTTCCCTTCTTCAAGATACAGTTAGCGCGGTAAAGTACGCTGGTAAAAATATCGTTGATGAGCAAGATGTTATCGCAAAAATTGAAAATAAAACAAAAATAGCGATAGGAACCCCCAAGGCACAAGAAAAAAAATTACTCCTTAATCTTGAAGATGAAATTCATAAATATGTTATTGATCAAGAAAACGCTGTTACCGCAATATCAGAGGGCATCAGAAGAATCAGAGCTGGACTAGAATCTTCTACCAAACCCATATCTTTTCTATTTTTGGGTCCAACCGGTGTTGGGAAAACAGAAACCGCAAAAACTTTGGCTTCAATTTACTTTGGAGATGAATCTAGGATGATAAGATTTGATATGAGCGAATACTCGACAAACGATAGCGTAAAACGTCTTTTGGGCGGACTGCCGGACGAGCAAGGTCTTACAGATAAAGTTTTCGAACAGCCCTTTTCCCTCATCCTTCTTGATGAATTTGAAAAAGCTTCTCCTTTGATTATCGATCTTTTTTTGCAAGTTTTTGATGACGGAAGACTTACAGACAATAGAGGAAAAACTGTATCTTTTGTTGACTCAATTATAATAGCTACATCCAACGCCGCGTCCGAATACATCCGCGAAGAAATTAAAAAAGAAAGAAGAATTGACAAGAAATTTCAGGAAGAACTGCTTGATTTGCTGCAAGAGAAAAATATTTTCAAACCCGAGCTTCTCAATAGATTTGATGAGATAGTAGTTTTCAAACCTTTGGGGACAAAAGAAGCAGTTGAAATTACAAAGCTCATGCTCAAAGATCTTGTAAAAAAACTTTCAGACCGCTATATTACTGTGACTTTTGAAGATAAGTTGATTGATAAAATAGTAAAAGAAGGAGTTAGTGAAGAATTTGGCGCCAGACCACTCCGCCGCTACATTCAAGACAACATAGAAGACCTAATCGCCCAAAAGATACTAGGCGACGAGATAAAAAAAGGAGACAAAGCAGTCTTATCAACCGATAGTTCAAACGCAGTCACAATCAATGTTTCCTCTTGATCTTATAGCGCAATTTATATAGAATTGTCCGATATGAAAGCGGCATTTTCACCTTTTTCCTTCTTTGGCATGCCTTTTAGCATTAGTTCTGGCTTGTGGCTTTTGACAGGCTTCATTAGAGCAATCTTTGAACTCTTTGACAAAAGCAAATCCAAGAACAAAAAAACAAAGTATAATACCTCAGATATAGCTGTAATTATTCCAGCACACAATGAAGAGCTGGTTATAACAGACTGCATCAAAGCACTCAAACAATCTTTTAAGAAAAAGCAAATATATGTAGCCTCTGACGGATCAGCGGACAAAACTTATACTCAAGCATGGACACAGCGCGTAAATGTTCTTGCAATTAATCCTGGAGTTGGCAAAGCAAAAGCAATTGTCCGCTTGATAAATAGATATAACTTATTTAAAAAATATAAATTTATTTTTATAGTCGATGCTGACACAAAAATTGATAAAAACTTTGCGAAAAACGCTTTGAAGCTTTTTGAAGACCGGCAAATAAAAGTAGTCTTTGGCACTGCCAGAATTCACTGGCCATCACATATTCTTCCAAAACTGGGGCTGTATTTTGTCGCCTATAGAGAACGGCTCAATAGAATGCTCCAGTTTTTCTTTATTTATGGTCAAACATGGAAATATACAAATGTTCCCTATGTTATTCCAGGATTTGCCACTATTTATAGGTCTCAAACTCTAAAGAAACTGGAAATTGACACTCCGGGGCTTCTTATTGAGGACTTTAATCTCGCGTTTCAGTTTCACAAAAAACGTTTAGGCAAAATTGGATATTCTCCAGCCCTAATTGGCTGGGATCAGCATCCAGATAATCTGGTTGATTACTGGAAACAAGTAAGACGCTGGAATATCGGGTTTTTTCAGACGGTGAAAAAAAATGGCGTCTGGCCTTCATTTTTCTGGCTGTCTCTTGGACTGTTTATGCTTGAAGTTACCCTTCATTCAATTTTTCTTTTGTTTGTCCCACTTCTTGTTCTATACTGGCTTTTTCCACTCTTTCCGGCTAATTTAAATTTGTCCATATACGATGGGTTCGTAAATTTATATTCACAAATTGGGCCGTTTAAAAATGTAAGTTTGGTAAGCATTTTGACTACTATATTTTGGTATGACTACGGCATGACTGTGGTCTTTGGCCTTATGGGAAGAAAGCCGCAATTTATATTTTATGGACTATTTTTCTTTATTATGCATTTTATAACATCACTTATTCTTTTAAGCTCCATTATCCCCGGATTTTTTGGCAGATCAGAAGGCCGCTGGATTTCCCCAAAACGCTATGCTGTCAAAAGCGTTGCGGTTTAGAGGTTTGTAAACTATAATCCGTTTATGGCAAGTAAAAAGGTTTTGTCCATTCATGGACACCCGGATGATGGAGAGCAATTTGCTGGGGGGACACTTCAGCTTCTCAAAAAAGCAGGATACGGCATAACAATTGCTGCTCTAACAGACGGTGCCTGTGGTTCGCACACTCAAACAGCCGAAGAAATAATAGCCATACGATTAAAAGAGGCACGAGAAGCAGCAGCGCTTATTGGCGCAAATTATGTAAATCTAGGAATTCGTGACGGGTCAATTGAATACAATTTGGAAAATACAAGAAAGCTTGTTAAATTAATCCGCGAGATAAATCCAGAAATAATAATAACTCACCCAACAGATGATTATATGACAGACCATTCCCATACAGGAAGACTTGTTTTGTGGGCAATTCCTGAAGCGGGACACAAAAACTTTCAGGCAGACACCAATGCTTCTGCAATCGAAAGACTTCCCTA
The DNA here is from genome assembly GCA_001782075.1 of Candidatus Levybacteria bacterium RIFCSPHIGHO2_01_FULL_38_26. Classification (GTDB taxonomy): domain Bacteria; phylum Patescibacteriota; class Microgenomatia; order Levybacterales; family UBA12049; genus 2-01-FULL-38-26. Next base: position 6,451 of record MFNO01000022.1, on the reverse strand, counting down.
CACATATCATACTGATCCTCAAGGATTAACATTTGCAAATGGACAAATCTCACGAGTAGACACAATAGTTGACATAAGCGATGTTATTGAACAGAAATTAAAAGCATTTGCAACCCACAAAAGCCAAATGGGACTTTTGTTTCAAAGTGAAACACAAAATGGAGAACCTTCAGCCGCAAGAAAAACAAGAAGATGGGCAATTACTCGAGGTGAACAAGTAAGAATTGAGTATGGAGAAGGGTTTAATCAACAGCTGCATGCGGAATATCCACGTAAAAACATATTGATTGATCTGATTCCAGGAAAAGTCTATACATTGTAATTCAGTCTAAAGAATCTATGGATTCCCATATCTTCTGGTCCTCTCCGCCAAGCCGCCAAAAGGTAACTCCGGCAAAATTAGCTTTTCTGGCTACTTTCATTTTTTCCAAGACGCTATCCGCATTTTCAAACCATACCTCATGCGTCTCGTTATCGTTTTTGTAAAAAAAGTAAGGAGACCGAAACTCTTCATTCCATTCTATATCTTCATCATTTTCTATCAATAGTTGCTCAACTTCGTTATGAGTTAATCCTACTGCCCCACTGTCATCATCTTTATTCCAATCGTAACCATAAAGAGGAATACCCAAGAAAATCTTCTGAGAAGGAATAGATAACGACTTTACATAACCAACTACCCGCCTAACCCACGAGACTGAGGCAATTGGACCAGCGCTTCCCTCGTCCCAATGCTCCCCATACGCCATGATATTTAGATGATCTGCTCTTTGACCAAGCGCTTCCCAATCTTGAAATGCGCCGTTTCCATTTCCTGAATCACTTGTCTTGGGATGAAGCGCAACTGCAACTATTTTTCCGCTTTTATGAAGTACGGCCGAAAGCTCCCCGATAAACAAAGAAAAATTTTCTCTTTGACTTTTTTCAACTGACTCGTAATCTATAGTTACCCCGTCAAAACCAACTTCTTCAATTTTATCAAATATATTAGCAATATGCCTGTCGCGAACGTTCTTATCTGCAATTGCGTTTTCTACCAACTCTGAGTCCCAGGTGGATCCTTCCCTATCAGGAAGATTGGTAATAACCGCAAGGGATTTGATGTTGTTTGTCCTGGCAAATTCGATTATATTTCTATCTTCATTTGCAGACCTGTATTTCTCAACCGTACCTTTATCACCAAGGTAATACCAAAACATGTTTATATAATCAAAAGTGCCGATATAATTCTCCACAGAAGAAAATGCTCTATCTTGATCCCAATATGGAATCGATCCTTTAACCTCAAGACGTGATTCAAATTGTTCTTTAATTGGCTCTTGGTACTCACTTGGCATAATCGTTTGCTGTGGACCTTCCACAAAAATATTTCTGTTAAATACAAAAAATACTCCACTCAGTATAATCAAAAAAGATAGAAGTGTAAAAAATATCCTTAGATACATTATTCTCCTTTAATTATTTCCAAAGCCTTTTTTGAGGGGACATTCATAAGAAGATCTATAATTGATAAGTTTGGAATAAAGCCTCGTTGTTTTGTAAACAACTGAGGATATTCTCTGCACTTCCAATCCTGCACAACGATTTTTATCCCATTTTTTTTAAATAAATCTTTATCCATGTAGGCAGTAAATCCAGTTCCTCCACAATAGTCCTCGTTTGCCCCAGCTTCTTTAATAAGAGTAACAATTTTCTCATTTGGCGTTGCGTTTTGCAACTTTGCCAATATCTTGCTTTCCGATGCTTTTTTAAGAGACTTCAAACGAAAAGCAGTCTGTTTTTTAAGTTTTGGGAGAACATAATCAATAGACAAATCTTCAAGGCTGACTTTTTCAAGACCGCCCAAACGAAGAAGTCCCCACAATATCGTGGCAATATTTAATTCTGCTAAAGTTTTGTATTTATTTTTAAGGATTGCCTGAATTTCCGGAAATAAAATTTTAAAATTAAGGCTTTTTCTGTAAAAAATCTCTACGCTTTTCAAGTGAGATTCTACCCAGTGATTACTATACAAAACTCTAGTTTTGCTAATAGACTCTTTCCCGTTGTGCAAAATTGGAGTCATGAGAAAGTGAATGCCCGCGGAGTGTTTTATTGGAGTATGAACTTGATATGATTTTCCTGTTTTTCCGTCTGGATATTTATGTTTTCTTACAAATTGCACTTCGTCTCTTAGTACAAAAACGTCTGCTGCCATCATTCTTGCGAAATAATGTAATCTTGGAAAATAATGCGGCTGAATTCCTGAATATCTCATATTAAAAAACAAGTCTGTAGTTAAAAAATCCCTCTGCTATCTCTACCCCTGACTGAAAACCCCTAAAATAGGCTAGATTTTTAAGCGCGGGTGTTGACCTTGAATTAAAACCTTCCCTGACTTGAGACATATACAAATTCATTGCTTTAACTTTCGCGTCCAGATCCTTCTTGGTAAGTTCTGCGAAAAAATTAACTTCTGTTCTTTCTTTTAAAGCCCAGCTGTCAGACGGCTCTTCGTACGCTAAAACAGTTTTTACAAAATGCTTGTCGCGTCCGTCCGCTGGTCTTAATGCTGCGTGTGCTGCCTCTGCGGCAATTCTGTGATCTTGGTTATATGAACTTGTTGAAGGAAAGGCTACTATAGATGGTTTAATTTTCTCAAGAGCAATTCTACTTTCTCGCTCAATGGCATCCATTATAGTCTTTTGTCCCAAGGTATCAAGTTTTAAATGATAACTATTGCCGTTGAAGGCAAGATGATAGTCATCAAATTTGAGAAATTTAGCAACGGTTTCAATCTCTCTTTCTCGTTCTTTTCCAAATGAAACCCCTTTTTTTGAAAAATCTTTTGTATCGCCAACTGTTAGAAAGAGGACATAGACTTTTCCTCCCGCGTCTTTTACTCTTTTTATCAAACCGCCACAACCTACCACCTCATCATCAGGATGAGGAGCAATCACTAGAAGATTTTGTTTTTTTAGGTCTAGCATGGCGTAAAAATAGCATAATATGGGATGTTTTACAAGAGAGGAAAATTCTTGTCTTATTGAATCGTTATGTGAATCCTTGCTTGGTCAATAATAGTTAGGAATTTCAGCTGGGTTTTTACTTGCACTTGATAGAGCTTGTTCCCTTTATCAAAAGTTATAGGCTCTGAAATTAAAAGAGTCGGGGTTCCTCCCGTTAGAGAAACTTCCGAAAACCAAACTGGGTGCTTGTCGGTCTTGTTAAAAAGTCTTACATAAGAGGTTTGATTGCCAGTGGGAATACGAACAGATGCCTCAAAAGTTGCCTTTTTTATCCCTTCAAAATTTGCGCTGTCTAAATAGACCGCGAGCCCCTCTATGTCCTCCCAATCACTTGCTGTGCTTGATCCAAACCCCAGAGGAATGAAAAATTCTTTAACTTTGATGGAAGTAACATTTTCTGAAGGCGCAGTAGCAGATACAGTAGCAGCTTCAGGTTTTTGCGAAGCTGTTGCTTCTTGAATTTGAGAAATACAGCTTTGGGGACAAATATTGTTTTGAACGGATGAATCCTCAGCAATATTTGCAGGAAAAGAATCTTCAGGTACAAACTGCTGGTTGACGTCTTCTTTTGGTGCAAAAAACATCAGCCAATCAATATAAAGAAGATTAAGAATTATAAATACAGTAAATCCAAGAAAGATAGATTTAAATGGCGAAAAACCGCGAGCCTCCCCCATATCACCACTTTATCCTAAATTTGAAACCTCTGTCAATTAACTGATCTTTATTGCCCTACTTCAATATGTCGCTCTACGATCGTCTCTTTGCCAAAACGGTTAACCACCAAAACCTTGATCGTGGTTTTTCCGGGAAATACATTTATGGTTTTTTTAAAATTTCCATCGCTATCCAAAGACGCAGTTTCATCATTAACATATACGGTTACATTTGGATCTGTTTTGCCAGATACCTCAACCGTTCGCGAGAAAACAGTCTCGCCTTCACTTGGGAAAACTACATCAAGCGGCGGGTTTATTATGGCGAATCTGTATTGAAAAAGGATATATAAAAGCAGTATTAAAAAAAGGGGAATTATGATTTTAACTGTATCTGCTAGTCTGATTTTCTTTAATGGGAAATCTTTTTTGACCAGCCCCTCCGGCAAAACCCTAAAGGCTTTTTCTTCATCAAACTCCCTCCTAAAAATAGCTAGAATTTTCTCTTCGGATAAACCTAGATACTTTGCGTAGTTCCTGACGAAACCCTGCGTATAGGTGCTTGCCGGCAATCTTTTGTAATCTCCCTTTTCTATTGCCAAAAGATAAGACTGTTTAATCTTCGTTTCTTTTGACACTTGCTCAATTGTTAAGCCCTTTGCTACTCTTTGTTCTTTTAATTTCTGTCCAGCCCTTATCATCTCTGTTGGTTATTTAAAAACTCATCGGCATTTCTTACCAAAACATCCCTTGGCTTTGATCCCTCAGCGTGCCCAACAACCCCTTCTTCCTCAAGTTGATCCAAAATTCGAGCCGCTCTTGAATAGCCCACAGACAAACGTCTCTGAAGAAGTGAAGCCGATGCTCTATCGTATTGACAAACTACCCTTATGGCATCCTCAAAAAGCGGGTCTCTTCCGTCCGAAGACGCAGATCCTGTTCCCTTTTTGGCAACAAGCGGCCTGGATGTTACTTCTTCAGTATATTGAACTTCCGGATTTTTTGTTTTGAGGAATTCTACAAGTTTTCTTACTTCCTTTTCTGAAACAAAAGCGCCTTGTATACGAGTCGGCTTTGCCTGGTCTGGCGGAATATAAAGCATGTCTCCCCGCCCAAGCAGCTTTTCAGCCCCCGGCATATCGATAATAACTCTTGAATCAACCATAGATGAAACATTAAAAGCAATTCTGCATGGTATATTTGCTTTGATAAGTCCTGTAATTACGTCAACCGATGGCCTTTGAGTGGAGACAACAAGATGAATTCCAGTTGCTCTTGCCATTTGAGCAAGACGAGCTATGGCATCCTCTACCTCAACCGGCGCGAAAGCCATAAGATCCGCTAGCTCATCAATTAGAATTACAATATAAGGAAGCGATTGAAAACCAGCCAGCTCATTGAATCCCTCAATATTCCTGACTCCTCTTTCCGCAAAAGTCTTATAACGCCTATCCATCTCGTCCATTGCCCATTTCAAGGAAGCAAGAATCTTCTCTACTTCCACGATAACAGGCGTCATCAGATGAGGGATACCATTGTAACCAGTTAACTCTACTCTTTTTGGGTCTATAAGTATAAGCTTGACTTCAGCAGGACTGGCTCTAAAAAGAAGAGAAGATATAAAAGAGTTTACAAGCACTGATTTTCCAGACCCTGTTGTTCCCGCGATCAGAACATGAGGCATTTTCGCGATATCTGCCACTACTGGATTCCCACTTACATCAAGCCCTAAAGAAACAGTCAGTCTAGATTTATTTTTATGCATAACGCTTGATGAAAGCATGGTCTTAAGAGTTACAACCTCAAGGCTTCTATTTGGGATTTCAATTCCGACCAAACTTCTTCCAGGAATTGGCGCCTCAATTCTTATTTGACCCGTTGGAGCTTCAGTTCTCAATGCTAAATCATTTGAAAGAGAAGTAATTTTTGAAACTTTTGTGCCCAAAGCAATTTGCAAAGCATATTGAGTAACCGCAGGACCAAGGTTGACTTCAATTACCTTAGCTCCAATGCCAAAATTCTGAAGAGTTTCTTCGATAACAGTAGCAGTCTTTTTTATATCTCCCCTGTCTGCCTTCTGAGTCGAAGCGTCTGAAAGGAGAGAAAAAGGAGGATATTCCCAAACCCCGCCGGACAGAGGATTGCTGACCAATTTATCAGAAAGAAGAGGCGATTGTTTTTTTTCAGCCTGAATTTTTAATGAATCGTTGTTTTGAACGCCTGGCAACATTTTCCCTCCTCCTTTAATTGTCAGAGGCATTCCTTTAAAATTGGGTGATTTCTGGCCTTTCAGTGAAGAAAAAATTTTAGATGGAAAGATTCTGTAGATATTTTTTATTATAAGGCTAACAAACCCTAAAACCTCATCTACCGACGTATCAAAAAGGACAATAAGACCAACAATTATTCCACCTATGTATACCAAAGATGCTCCAAAATCAGTCAAAATATCTGACAAGAGTCTAAAAAGATAAAGTCCGACCGTCCCGCCTTTCGTAAGCGCGGCAAAAGAAACAAGAAAAAGCAAAAAACCAATTGCCACATTGGGACGGGACAAAAACATTTTTAACCTGAGGAATAAAAAGCCAATAAGTATGAATGCCACTGGGACAAGGTAGGAGGGAGCTTGTCCAAAATGGGTTTCCAAGGCATTATTTAAAGTGGTAAATACGCTACCGCTTTTGGTGAATGATAAGAAGAGAATTAATCCCGTGATGATCAGTCCAAATGAAAAAATAGAATAAATAGTATCGTTTTTAAGTTTGAATTTGAATTTTTTTCTCCTGT
>MFNO01000021.1 GCA_001782075.1 Candidatus Levybacteria bacterium RIFCSPHIGHO2_01_FULL_38_26 | reverse complement strand
GCCATTGAGTTTTTTTTGTTATTATACTGATATGGTTGACAATTTGATGGTCGAGTCAAACGCGATGGAGAAAATTGTTTCTCTATGCAAGAGGCGAGGATTTATATATCCCGGTAGTGAGATTTATGGGGGAGTTGCAAATACTTATGATTACGGTCCCCTTGGTTCAGAGCTTCTTAGAAATATTCGAAATGAATGGTGGGATAATTTTGTTCACAAAAGAACAGATATAGTCGGTATTGAAGCAAGTCTTATTTCTCATCAGGAAATTTGGAAAGCATCGGGTCATACAACTGGGTTCGCAGACGCCATGATTGATTGTAAAAATTGTAAACTCCGCATGCGAGCAGACCATCTGATAGAAGATTATTTAGATGATCCACAAAATTTGCCAAATATAGAATTGTGGACAAAAAATTTAACGATAGGTGGAAGTGGTATGAAATTGACAAAGGATATTGTTGACAAGGTTGTTAAAACCAAAAGGGTGGAAGGTTTATCTTTAGAGCAATTGTCAGAGATTATTTTCCTTTTAGGAGTTAAAATTGTCTGTCCGAACTGCGGTAAACACGAGTGGACACCTGTAAGAAAGTTTAATCTGCTATTTCCTGTTAACCTGGGTATAGTCGAGGGTGATCAATCTCTTGCTTATTTGAGAGGAGAGACGGCGCAAGGGATGTTTGTAAATTTCAGAAATGTGGTTGATTCGACAAGAGTAAGACTTCCATTCGGAATCGCACAAAATGGGAAAAGCTTTAGAAATGAGATAACACCCGGAAATTCAGTTTTTCGTACACTTGAATTCGAGCAAGGAGAGATAGAGTACTTTTTCGATCCAGATTCGTCTGATTGGGAAAAGCTTTTTGAAGATTGGAAGAATGAGATGTGGAATTTTGTGACAGAAAAATTAGGCATAAAATCAGATCACCTTCGCTGGAGAACGCATAGTGACGAGGAAAGGTCTTTCTATAGCAGAAGGACAGAAGATTTGGAGTATAAATTTCCTTTCGGATTTAAAGAGCTTTGGGGTTTGGCATATAGAAGCGATTATGATCTGAAGCAGCACATGAAATATTCAAATGTTGACCTGTCGATAAATGATTCCGAAACAGGAAAAAAGATTATTCCCCATGTTATTGAGCCTGCTGTTGGAATCAACAGAATGTTACTTATGATTTTGGTTGATTCTTATCATGAAGATGATAAAAGGGTGGTTTTGAAACTTCATCCAAAGCTTGCTCCTGTTAAGGTTGCGGTTTTTCCTCTTCTTGCCAACAAATTGCCTCTTGTCAAAATAGCAAAAGATATTTATCATGGTCTTAAGAAGCAGATTAACGGCATGATAGCATTTGACGATAGAGGAAATATTGGGAAGAGATATTATTCTCAGGATGAAATCGGCACGCCATTTTGCGTGACCGTAGACTTTCAAAGTCTGGAAGACAAAACAGTTACAATCCGCTACAGAGACACAGCTAAACAAGAGAGAGTAAAAATAGATGATTTAACTCCGTTTATAACCAAAAAGATCGTTTAACATGACAAAAGAGAATAGTCAGGGTTCGAGACGATTAGTGGAGAGGATAAATGGTTTTACCGTGCCAACTCCCAGGGGAAAGGCGGCAAAGGAATTGGTGCGAAGTTTTGTTTCGCTTCAAAGAGATGGCGATGAAACAATTAACTATTCAGCTGGTGAGGGATTAAGTGAACATGCTGCGGTAGTAGAGAGTATTTGTCAGCAGTTTGGTTGGCCAATGGATGATAAATTGGGAAAAAGAATACAAGGACTTAAGGGTAGGTTGATACAACTTGGTCATCCACATTGGAAAATAAAGGAAAGCATTGTGATATATGAAAAATAAGAATTTAATTGTAATTGGGGTAATTGTAATACTCGTAATAGTTGGCGGGGGATATTTTTTCTTATCATCTAAAGATGAATCAGAGCCTATAGATGCTCAGCCTGAACTGGTTGATGAGATTATTGAAACTATTTCGGCAGAAGAACTGGGACTTACTATTAAAGCTGGGACAGGCAATAGGACTGTTATTATGGAAGTCGCTAACTTAGATGGCATTTCTGCGCTTGATTACGAACTTTCTTATACCGCCAAAGGCGACCTTCCAAGGGGAGTTGTAGGTAATATAGAAGTAACTTCAAAGGACAAGACGATTAGAAAAGAAATAACGCTTGGTACTTGTTCGGATGTTTGCCATTACGATGAAGATGTTTCAGATATAAAACTTATTCTTAAAGTTACTAAAGAAGACGGAAAAGTTTACCACGCAGAAGAAACCCTCGAAATATAACCTCTTTTCCTACATATTGAGTTTCGGTTGTCAACAAGACACTATCTTGTCTATTTGGCTATTGACATTGTTATAACAACACATCAAAATGGGTATAAGTGGGAAAAAGTGGGACGCTTAACATAAAATATGAAAGATCAGGCAGGATCCATGCTCATCGGTCAGTACGATGGAAAGCTGGAAGCAAAAAATAGAATCGCTTTCCCAAAAAAACTAAGAGCAATCTTAGGGAGCAAACTTATAATTACACTAGGATATGAAAACTCGCTCATCATCGTATCGGAAAACAGCTGGAAAGCTCTTCTTGAAGGAACAGAAGGGAAGCCGTTTATTGAGAGGGCGACAAGGGAAACTCAGCGATTCTTACTTGGAGGAGCAAGTTTTGTGGAGCTCGACGATAAGGGAAGGTTTGTTATCCCTTCTTATCTTAGAGAATTTGCAAAAATTCAAAACGAGGTCATATTCCTAGGTCTCTCCCGTTATGTTGAAATGTGGGACAAGAATGTTTGGAAAGAATACAGCAAGAACCTTGAAAAAAATATCGACAAGATTTCGCAAAAACTAATCAAGGGCGACAATGAATAATTTTCATACGCCAGTTCTTTTAAAAGAAATAATTGAAAATTTAAGAGTTGAAAAGGGCAAAAAATATATTGATGCAACTGTTGGAGGCGGAGGACACACATTTGAAATACTAAGGTTGGGTGGAGAAGTTTTGGGGATTGATGTAGATAAAGAAGCAATTGAATATACAAGCGGAAGATGGAGAATAGAAAGTAGAAAAAGGAAAATTGAAGAAAGAAATTTGACGTTGGTAAGGGGGAATTTTAGAGAGATTGATAAAATTGCGCAAGAGAAAGGTTTTGAAAAAGTGAATGGAATTATTTTTGACTTGGGAGTTTCGAGTCATCAGATAGGAAGCGCAGAGCGGGGGTTTAGTTTTCAAAAAGAAGGACCTTTAGATATGCGGATGGATCAGGACCTGGCTGTTCGAGCCTCAGATCTTGTAAAAATACTTACGAAAGGAGAATTATATGAACTTTTTACTAAATTTGGTGAGGAAAGTCGTGCTGGGGAGCTTTCTCGCCGTATTGTTAGCGCCCGTAGAGTAAAACCAATAGAAACGACAAGGGATCTTGTGGGTATTGTAGGATATAACTTTGCAGCAAAAATATTTCAGGCGTTAAGAATCGCGGTAAATGACGAATTAGATTCATTAAGGGAAGCTTTGCCGAAATCCTTGACGGTTGTTGAAAAAGGAGGACACATTCTGGTAATTTCGTTTCATTCTTTGGAAGACAGAATTGTCAAAAGAACATTTTTAGAATTTGAGAAATCGGGAAAAGGTTCAGTTATTACCAAGAAGCCAATAGTACCTAATCCAGAAGAACTTGTAAAAAATAGAAGAGCAAGAAGCGCGAAGCTAAGAGTATTTGAAACCCGTCGGGGCTTCGACTGAGCTCAGCCGAAGTCCAAGCTCAGGGTAAAGGAGTATTAAAACATGAAAAAAAAGGTTTTTATTATCGCATTTATTTTATTTACCATTATTTCTCTGTCAGTTGGCCAGGTGGTTGTCTCAAATAGATTGTCAACAGAAGGCATAGACCTTCAAAAAATTGAAGAAGAAATACATTTTTACAAAGCTCAAAATAGCACACTTTCAGAAAAGCTTTTTACAGCTTCATCTCTAAGTAATATCGCCTCGCGAGCAGCTCTTTTGGGATTTGTTGAGAATAAGTCACAGCTTGTCGTGAAGACATCTTTGCCAATTGCACTTAAGAGTCCATGATATGGCGTTTCCGATTCGTCTTTTTTATTTTGGCTTTTGTATACGCAGTTATAATTGCCCGTCTTTTTTATTGGCAAATAGTTAAAGCAGAAGACTTATCAGATATTGCCTCATCCCAATATAGTCAAGAAATAAAACTTCTGCCCAAAAGAGGGGAGATTAAGACATCTGATGGTTTCCCGTTTGTGTCAAATAACGTTTCGTATCTTTTGTATGCTAATCCAAAGGTTATTGAAAACAAGGACAAAGTTATAGATAATTTGTCTATTTACCTAGGTTCGGATACAGCATCCTTGAGCGCTCTTTTGTCTCTGGACCGTTTTTGGGTTTCTTTAGAATCAGACATAGATCTTGGGACAAAAAAAGAGATTGAAAAACTCGAATTGGGGGGCATAGGTTTTGAGGAACAATTTAGTCGTATTTATCCCGAGGCTTCTATGGCTGCGCATCTTCTCGGTTTTGTCGGCAAAGATACTTTGGGCCAAGACAAGGGCTATTTTGGACTTGAGGGGTATTATGACAGACTCCTAAGAGGAGAAGAAAAATCTATTATAGAAATTCAGGATGCATTGGGCAGGCCAATTCTTTCAAGGATGACAGAGATTTTAAAAGGTACTGATGGAAATAATTTGGTGTTAAGTATTGACAGGACAATTCAGTATATTGTTGAAAAAAAACTTAAATACAGCATTGAGCGATACGGTGCTACATCTGGAATGGTCGGCATTATGGATCCAAAGACCGGGGGGATGATTGCCCTTGCGTCTTTTCCGTCATTTTCCCCAAGCCAATATCAGGACTTTGAAGAAGATGTTTTTAAAAATCCTTTCATCTCAAACGCCTATGAGCCAGGTTCTACATTCAAGCCTCTTATAATGGCAGCGGCTTTGGACGCGTCTCTTGTTACCCCTCAGACAAAGTGTGATATTTGTGGTGGACCGTTAAGCGTGGGAGGATTTACACTTCGTACATGGAACAATGAGTATTTTGAAAATATAGATATGATTGATGTGATAAGGCGATCTGACAATACGGGAATGGTTTTTGTTGCTCAAAAATTAGGGCTTGAGAGGATGCTTTCATATATTAAGAAATTTGGCATAGGAGAACCAACAGGCATAGATCTTCAGGGAGAAGTCGCCCCGACTCTTAAATCAAAACAGGAGTGGTATGCGGCTGATTTGGCAACAGCCGGATTTGGACAGGGAATATCCTTAACTCCAATAGAACTTTTAGACGCGTTTTCTTCAATCGCAAACAAGGGCAGAAGAATGAAGCCATACGTGGTTGCAGGAGTTGAGAAAGAAAACGGCAAGACAGTTAAGATAGCACCAGAAGAATTAGGCAGGCCAATTTCTGAAAAAACGGCACTTGTTATGACGGAAATTTTGGTAAATGCTGTTGAGAAAGGGGAAGCTCAGTGGGCAAGGCTTAAGGGTTATAGAATTGCAGGGAAGACTGGAACTTCTTCTATTCCAGTTGCCGGTCATTATGATCCGGATCAAACAATAGCCTCGTTTATCGGCTTTGCTCCGGCAGATGATCCAAAATTTTCCATGCTGGTAATATTAGACAAACCAACAACTTCTCCCTATGGCTCAGAAACCGCAGCACCATTATTCTTCGACATCGCCCGCGACATCCTCAACTACTACAGCATCCCGCCGAGTGAGTAGTAATCCTGAATAGACCTATAGGAATTGTTACTTCCTCGTAATTTTGCTATAATATTTCCGCTTTATGAAAGAAACTCAGGTTAAATTTTTGGATGAGTCCAATAGACTGTATATCGTTCACGGATTATATAATGAAGAAGAGGGAAAAACAAGAATTACCCCTGATGATGCAAATAGAGAGCTGGAGAGGTTTTTAAGAGAGTAGATATAGTTTTCTTCTTTGGTAATGTGTTAAACTGGTTTTTATATGACCGGAAGGACGCATGATTTGGCTGCGTTTACTGCTTTGACTTATACAGTTGCCACCCAACCATTGCAGGAGATGAGCCTGGCAACAGCAATTGTTGCTTTCTCTGCCAATATGATTGGAGGATTGGCTCCAGACATTGACCAGCCGACAGGTGCTTTGTGGAATAGAGTCAGGGGAGGGAAGATTGCAAGCCGTTTCATAACTCCGTTTCTTGGAGGACATAGATTTATCTCGCATTCGATTCTTGGAATTTTCCTTTTTGGTTTTGTGGTTGGAAAATTCCTTGAGGTCTCGAGCTCTGTTTTGATAGTTGAGATGGATGTAGTATGGTGGGCTTTTATGATAGGATTTGTATCGCATCTTGTGATGGATACATTTAACAAAGAAGGCGTACCGTGGTTGTTTCCAATCCCGATCAGAATCGGAATACCGCCTTTGAAGTTTTTTAGACTCAAAACCGGCGGGCTTTTGGAAAAGTCTTTTGTTTTTCCCGCTTTACTTATGGCAAACATCTACATGTATTTCATTCATTACTCCAAGATTCTGGACTTTTTAAGGAATTATATCAAGTAAGATGGTATAATATAGCTCGTGTGGCAAAGTCTCAAAAATATATACCATCTAATAAATGCTTTTCTTGCTAACCTTTGGTTTGGCTTTCCGTCAAGACGTCTTACAGTAATTGGAGTGACCGGAACCGATGGAAAAACAACTACTGTGAGCCTTATTTATCATATTCTAAACTCTGCCGGATACAATGTTTCTATGATCTCGTCTGTCGGAGCGATTATTGGTGGGAAAAATTATGATATCGGATTTCACGTCACAACTCCATCCCCATGGGCTCTTCAGAGATTTATAAAAAGAGCAAAAGAACATGTTTTGAATGCGGGTCCTGCCGCTCGCTTTTTAATACTGGAAACTACCTCACACGCACTTGATCAATACAGAGTTTGGGGCATAAAGTTTGATATTGGTGTTTTGACGAATGTCACGCACGAGCATTTGGATTATCATAAGACTTATGACAACTATGTTGGAACAAAAACGAAGTTATTGAAAATGGCTAAGGTTGCGGTAGTTAATAGAGATGATAAATCATACAAATTAGTTAAATCGAAAGTACAAGGTAAAAATAAGAAGTCAATTAAATATGGACTTGGAACAAACGCGGATGTAAATCCGAAGCTTTTTCCTTTTGAATCAAATTTGATCGGGGAGTTTAATAAATACAACGCTTTGGCTGCCATAGCTGTGTGTCGAGAATCAGGAGTAGATGATAAAGTTATTAGAAAGGCTTTAATTAGTTATAAGCCACCTGTTGGACGAGAAGAAATTGTGCATAAAGTGGATTTTACTGTTATGGTTGACTTCGCACATACACCTAACGCATTTGATCAACTTTTGAGTTCAATAAAACCGAGTATAAAAGGTCGCCTGATTCACGTTTTTGGGTCTGCGGGATTGAGAGACAATACAAAAAGACCTTTGATGGGAAAAGTTTCTTCTAGGTACGCGGACTTTATTGTTTTGACAGCAGAAGACCCCAGATCAGAGAGCGTGGAGAAGATTATGAATGGGATTGAATCAGGAATCATGAATCATGAATTTAGGATAAAAAAAGGGACACTTTTAAAAATTTCAGACAGAAAGGAAGCGATTAATGCTGCTATAAAAATGGCAAGAAAAGGGGATTTTGTCTTGATTAGTGGAAAAGCGCATGAGAAATCAATGAATTATGGCAAAGGTGAAGTTCCGTGGGACGAGTTTGTGGTTGTAAAAGAAGCTCTCAGAAGACGAGGGGGGAAACAATATGTTTAAAAAATCAAAAAAAGGATACTATTTCTGGGAAGAACTTAATGATTTTGAAGGATTAATACATGGTTTTTCCACGCGCAAATTCGGAGATGTGAATTGGAAAAAGAAAAATTCTACTAAAAATTTAAAAAATTTTTGTAAAGAGCTGAAAATTAGCTCTGGCCAAATAGTTAAAATGGAACAAGTACACGGAGATAGTGTGGTTTGGATAACGTCAAAAAACAAAAAAAATTTAATAGGGTCCAAAGATGGATTGTTGACTTCTGGGAATGGAATATTTCTTGTAGTAACAGCAGCTGATTGCGTACCGGTTATGTTTATTGATAATGACAAAAAAATTATTGGCATAGCACATGCGGGATGGAAGGGAGTATATAGCGAAATAGTTAAAAGAATGGTTGACCAGATGGTGGAAAAAGGATCAAAAAAATCCCAAATAATTGCTGCAATTGGTCCGTCTATCAAGATCTGTTGTTACAATGTTTACAAAGAAAGAGCAAGTCTTTTTAAAGATAAATTTTTTAAAATGAAGGAAATTACAAAGGTAAAAGATGATAAAATTTTTCTTGATCTTCCCGGGATTGTAATAAATCAGCTAAGAAATGAGGGAATTCTGCAAAAAAATATTTTGGACTGCGGAATGTGCACGAAAGATAATCATTCTGATTTCTTTTCTTTCAGAAAAGAGGGTGGAACAAAATCTTTTGGTTTATTTTCAGGAGTGATAGGTTATGAAAAAAATTAAATCTATACATTTTGTCGGGATAAAAGGAGCAGGAATGACTCCTTTGGCAGTCATGGCCAAACATGCGGGACTTGAAGTCACGGGAAGCGATCTTTCAGACGTTTTTATAACGGATGAGATACTAAAAAAAATGAATATTTCAGTTTTTGAAGGTTTTGACAAAATTCATATAGGAGATGTCGATTTGGTTGTCGCAACGGGTGCCCATGGAGGACTTTCTAATGTAGAAGTTAAAGAGGCAATAAAAAAAGGAATAAAAGTTGTAATGCAGGGACAGGCTGTGGGTTTGTTTATGGAAGGAGATATTTTTGGAAGAAAATTTACCGGTATTTCTATTTGTGGGACGAACGGGAAAACAACTACGACTGCCATGATCGCAACTCTTTTGAAAAGCTCTGGGTTAGAACCATCCTATATTATAGGTACCAGTTTTGTTGCCTCACTTGGAGAATCTGGTCACCTGGGAAGCGGAAAGTATTTTGTTGCTGAGGCAGATGAGTACGCGACCGATCCTTTAACTGACAAAACTGCAAAATTTTTATGGCAGAGTCCAAAAATTATTGTTCTTACCAATATTGATTTTGACCATCCTGATATTTATCCAAGCATAAAAGAGATTAAGGATGTTTTTAGGAAATTTATTTTAAGGCTTCCTAAAGATGGTTTGTTGGTTGCCTGCGGAGACGATCAGAATGTTAGGAATATTATTAAAGATTATAAAGGCAGGAAAAAAACCTACGGAAAGAATCCGGATAATGATTATGTCATTTCTGATATAAAGACAGAAAACGCGAAAACTCAGTTTGAGCTCAGCGGATTAGATTCAACCTTTCGACTTAGTATTTTTGGAGAACAAAATGTTTTGAATGCGACTGCGGCAATAATTGTTGGTAGGCATTTGGGTTTGAGCTTAGAGCAACTTAGAAAAGGCATATTATTCTATAAAGGAAGTAAAAGGCGTTCGGAGTTTGTTGGAAAACTGCGGAGCGGAGCAATGCTTTTTGATGATTACGCACACAATCCTACCAAAGTTTCAGCTACTTTAAATGCATTTAGAAATGCGTATCCAGACAAAAAAATTGTCTGTATTTTTCAGCCGCATACTTATTCTAGAACAAAATCTTTATTCGAACAATTCACGCACTCATTCAAAGATGCGGATATTGTAATAATAACCAATATATACGCTTCTCTTAGAGAAGAAAAAGATCCAAGCGTTTCAGCAGAGATGTTAGCAAGTAAGATAAAAAGCAAAGATGTAATGTTTTTACCCGAGATTCACGATGTGGTAGAATATATCGATTCCAAAAATTATGGAGCAGATACAGTAGTTGTTACGATGGGAGCGGGGGATATTTATAAAATATGGAGAAGCTTGTTATAAACGGCGGTAAAAGGCTGAAGGGAACTATTTCTGTTTCCGGCGCAAAGAATGTTGCGCTGAAGACTTTGGTCGCGGCTTGTCTGACAGATGAGGAAGTAATTATAGAAAATGTACCTCTAATATCGGATTTTATGGTAATGGTTAGTATTATACGCTCTCTTGGCGGAGCTGTAAAAATTAACGACCATACTGCTTATATTCAGGTAAAAAAGTTAAAACTCAAAAAGATTTCTCTTGAGGAGTCAGCAAAGATAAGGACATCCGCTATGCTTGTGGCACCGATGCTCGGCAGGCTAGGCGAAGCTATTATTCCAAACCCCGGGGGCTGTAGAATTGGAGCCCGTCCGATCGATAGAACTATTGAAGGACTAAAGGCAATGGGGGCAGAGACAAGCTATAACAGCGACGATGGATATTTTTATATCAGGTCAAATGGATTGGAGAAAAAGAGAACGATTAGCTATCGCTTTTCAAAAAGTACGCATACAGGAACAGAGACGCTTATAATGGCAGCTGTGTTGTTGCCCAAAAAAACCGTTCTTGAAAATGCCGCAGAGGAGCCTGAAATTGATGAACTTATTGCGATTTTGAATAAAATGGGGGCAAAAATTGAAAGAGTAAAAAAAAGAACTATTGTAATAAACGGAGTAGAAAAGCTTAGGGGCGCAAGGTTTAAAATAGGATCGGATCGAAACGAGATTGTTACTTTTGCCGCCGCGGCGATTGTTACCAGAGGTGATGTTTTTATTCGAAATGCCAACAATATTGATCTAAAATCCTTCCTGGAAAAATTGAAAAAAGCTAGAGCAGGCTATGAAATTAAAAAGAACGGAATTAGATTCTACTACAGGGATCCTTTAAAGAGTACAGACATTCAGACAGGAATTTATCCTGGATTTATGACAGATTGGCAGGGTCCATGGTCAATATTGATGACTCAGGCAGACGGCGTATCAACAGTTCATGAAACTGTTTATGAAAATAGGTTTGGGTATGTTAAAGAGCTTAAGAAGATGGGCGCGGATGTATCGCTTTTTAATCCAAAGATTGAAAATCCCTCAAAAACATACAATTTTAACCTTAGAGACGATAGCAAAGAATATTACCACGCTTTGAAAGTCTATGGTCCCACCAAATTGCATAACGCGGTTGTTGAGATATCGGATTTGAGAGCTGGGGCAACACTTGTGCTGGCAGCTTTGCTTGCGCCGCTTAAGAGCACAATTTTTGGCGTAGAACATTTGGACAGAGGATACGAAAAATTTGAAGAAAGACTGAATTCCTTGGGGGCGAGCATAAAAAGGGTTAAGCATTAAAACGAATTTAATTATGAAAAAAATTGCGGCAATTATTTTGGCGGCAGGAGAGGGGAAGCGAATGAATTCAAATGTTGTTAATAAAGTTATTCTTAAACTAGGCAGTAAGCCCATGATCCTCCATGCAATAGAATTGTTGGAATCGCTAAAAATCAGTCCAATTATTGTGGTTGTTGGGTTTGCTAAGAAATCAGTGATTGATATTTTGAAGAAAAGGGTTGTTTATGCCCATCAGAAAAAGAGATTGGGCACTGCAGATGCGGTAAAATCCGCATTAAAATATTTGCCAGAAAATATTAATGATGTTCTGGTTCTTAACGGAGACGACTCGGCTTTCTACAAAAAAGAAACCATCGAAGAACTTATTAACACTCATTGGAAGAGGAAACCTTCCGTAACGTTTTTAACCATAGAAGCAGATAATCCCTCCGGACTTGGAAGGGTAGTTAGAAATGATAATGGAGAACTTTTCGGTATTGTTGAAGATAAAGATGCAATTTTAGAGTATAAAAGCATAAAAGAAATAAACCCGGGCTGTTATATATTTGATTTGACATTCTTAAAAAGATATATTGGAAAGATAGAGAAAAGCAGCGTTAGCGGTGAATATTATTTGACAAGATTAATTGATATCGCAATAAAAAATAACAAAAAAGCTGAAGCAGTAAAAGCAGGCAGTCTTGTTTGGCGGGGAATAAATACTCTAAATGAGCTAAAAGAGGCGGAGAAGATATGGAAATTTATATAGAACAGCTTAAAAATTACTCACCAGAGGATTTAACTTCAATCAATAAGCTAACAAAACAGCTGGGTGATCACGCCGATCGTATTTCTACGGCTGATATGAAAGAAATAATTAAATCAAAAGCAGTCCGTCTGTTTGTTGCAAGACGATTAAACAGCAAAGAAATAGTTGGTATGCTAACGATGATTGTCTTTCGTATTTCATTTGCCAAAAAAGGTTTTTTGGAAGATTTTGTTGTTGATAAAAAGTATCGCGGCATTGGTATCGGAGCAAAACTTATCAAAAGCGCGACAGACAAAGCAAAAAAACTTGGGGTTTCATATCTTGATTTTACATCGCGCCCCACCAGACTGGCGGCAAACAATCTCTACAATCGTCTTGGTTTTAGGAAAAGGGACACAAATGTATATAGAATAGAGCTATAATATGATTGATAAGAAAAAAGTTGTTCTTTTTGACATAGATTACACCTTGTTTGATACAGAGGATTTTCGCAAAAATCTGTATAAAAATATCTCTCAAGCTGTTGGGGAAGACATAAATAAGATAGAGCCAATTGGTAAAAGTATATATGCGAAGCTACGAAAGAAATATGGATATTTTAATCCTGCGGAATTTATTAAAAAATTTAAAGGCTACATGAAAAACGATGTTGATTTTTCTGCAGTTGAGGAGTCGATTTGGAACGAAGAGGCTTTTCGTAGGTGCATTTATAAAGAGGTTGACGACATTCTGAGCGAAATTAAAAAAATTGCTCAAGTTGGGATATTTTCCAAAGGTCACGACCGTTTTCAGCGAGCAAAACTTAAGACAATCGAGCATTTTTTAGAAATTAAACATATTCATATTGTTGTAGATAAATATGCAAATTTGCCGCAGATTATTAACAAATACGCAAAACATAAGTTATATTTGGTTGATGATGAACTTGAAGCTTTGCATTTTGCATCAAAGCTAAGAAGTGATGTTTTTACGATCTGGGTAAAGCGAGGAAGGTATGCGGCAGAGCAAAAACCAATACCGGGATTTACCCCAAATCTAGTAGTGACTAATTTAAGAAAAATTGTTAAAATTATAGGACGTTAATTCTTGGTTATAAGTTGTAAGTTTATGTGTGGAATATTTGGATACGTTGGAAAAAAGAATGCTTCGCAGGTTATTTTAGAGGGCTTAAAAAGGTTGGAATACAGAGGTTATGATTCTTGGGGTATTGCAGTTGCTGCTGAGGAGATTCTCGTTAATAAGAAGGTTGGAGCAATTGGCGACCTGAATAGGCTCAGTGGCCTGCCTGAAGCGCGAGTGGGTATTGGGCATACCAGATGGGCCACTCATGGAGGGATTACTCAAAATAATGCTCATCCGCATTTTTCTTCTGACGAAGGTTTTATTCTGGCCCAAAACGGTATCGTAGAAAACTATCAGTCGTTGAAGGAGATGCTCGAGAAAAAGGGCTATAACTTTACAACTCAAACAGACACTGAAGTAATCGTTAGACTGATTGAAAGCAAACTCAAATTACTCAAAAATTTAAAAGAGTCTATACGGACAGCATTCCTCGAACTTAAAGGTCGAAACACTATAATAGTATTAACTAAAGACAGTCAAATAATTGCTGTTAGAAATGGCTCGCCTCTGGTTGTAGGGATTAGCCCCGATTCTCAAGAATATTTTTTCTCATCAGATACTCTGTCATTTGCTCCGTTTGCCAGAAAGATTGTCGTTATTGATAATGGTCAGATGATCTTTTATCAAAGTGGGAGACTTGACCTTTATGATGTTAGTAAAAACAGTAAGCTTCCATATCGTTTTGAAAACATAAGCATTAAAAATAGTAAGGTAGATAAAGAAGGATACGATCACTTCATGATTAAGGAGATTCATGACACCCCTTATGTAATTAATCAATTAATAAGCCAAAGAATAGATGATTACTCAAAGTTTGCAAAAGATTTAAAACAAGCAAATAATGTTTACACAATCGGTTCTGGGACAGCGGGTATAGCCGCTGCCCAAATAGCATTTTATCTAAGAGTTTTTGCGAAAATTAGTGCTACCAATTTAATAGGAGCAGATGCGCATGAGTACTACGATTTGATTACAAAAGACGATTTGATCATAGCCCCTTCACAAAGCGGAGAAACTGCTGACGTCTTGGAGGTACTGGAGATTCTTAGAAATAAAGGAGTCAAAATAGCTTCGTACGTGAATATGTTGGGTTCTACAATGACTAGATTGTCGGATTATTCTTTTCTTACGCAAGCGGGACCGGAAATCTGCGTTATGTCGACCAAAGTCTTCACATCCCAAATTTCATGGGGGTACCTGGTATCAAAAATCGCATCAGGAAAAGGGGAGGAAGCGTTAGAGGATTTAACTATTCTTGCCCAGACTATAGAAAAATTCTTAAATACAGAAAGCAATCATCAAAATATAAAAGAAATAGCAAAAAAATTATCTCGAAAAAAAGATATTTTTCTGCTTGGCAAGTATCAAAACTTCAATATTGTCAAAGAAGGTATGGTAAAAATTATAGAAGGTTCTTATATTCACGCACACGGAATTCCATCAGGCGATCTTAAACACTACGCTATAACACTAATGGATAAAGGGGTGCCTGTTATAGTAGCTGTTTCAAATGACCAAGCTAAATTTGATGTAATGAATGCAGTTAGCCAAGTTAGGACCAGAGGAGCAGAGGTTGTAGGAATTTCTGCTGCTGAAAATGATAATTTTGATTTTTTCATTAAAGTTCCTGACACGGGAGAAACGAGCGCGATTATGAATATAATCCCCCTTCAGCTCCTGGCCTATTATATGGCAGTTGAGCTTGGTCATAATGTTGATAAGCCAAGAAATATAGCCAAAAGCGTAACTGTCAAATAATAATCCACTTTGTTTCCCCATCTCTTCTTATTATAATATATATCTGTGTATAACTTACTTATACTAAATATATATAAAAGATTGACAAAATAGGTCATTTCGTGTTAAAATATCGCTTCTTAATTAAATTATGACTTATAGTATTGGAAGCGAGCTTTTAACAGTCAAAGAAGTTTCGGCTTTTCTGAAGCTGAGCGTTCTAACGGTTTATAAATATATCAAAGAGAAAAAACTTGAAGCAATAGAGTTTGGGGGCCATTACCGCGTTGAAAAATCCGCACTTTCCTCTTTCGTCAAAAAACACAAGACAATAAATAGAGAAGTTGATGTTTATGAAAAAGATTAGCGTAATAGTGCCTGTTTATAACGAGTTGAAAAACATAGAGGAACTTATGTTTCGTTTGACTTCTTCTTTGCATAAGTCAGATATTCCTTATGAAATAATTTTTGTTGACGATCACTCTACAGATGGAACTTATGAGTATCTGAAGCAATTCACCGATAGTTCTCAAATAATTCTTCACAGAAAGATAGGAAATAGAGGAAAAGCGTATTCTCTTATAGAGGGCTTTGAAAGAGCAAGTGGGACAATTTTGGCAATGATTGATGCCGATTTGCAGTATCCACCCGAAGAAATTCCCAATATGGTGAGGGTTCTTGAAAAAAAAGATGTGGTAGTGGCAAAAAGACGAAATTACAAAGGATCAGTATTTAGAAAAATTGTCAGTAATGGATTCAGATTGTTTTTTGGAAAAATTTTGTTTGGACTTGGTCAGGATATCCAGTCAGGCTTAAAAGTTTTTAGGCGCGAAACTTTTGAATCAGTTAGATTCAATCCATCGGGGGGATGGTCTTTTGATTTGGAATTTTTACATCGCGCTAAAGAAGCCGGATTTAAAATAGCGGAGCACGAGATCAATTTTGACTATCGGAAAGAAGGCGCTTCAAAGATAGGCGTATTTAAAACTTCTTTTGAAATAGGCAAAAATGCCTTGTTTCTTCGATTCAAAAAAATTCATCCCGTCTTAATTCCTCCAATAGATGAAGCTTCGATGATTGGCGCGGGGGTGGGGCATGGGAAGAAAAAATACATTACTCATACAACGCTGTCTCATAAAGTTTCAGCTCTTCAAACTCTTAGTTTTTCTCAGAAAATAATTTTGACTCTGCTTTTAGTAGACATTGCGTTAGGTCTTATCTTTTTTACTTTGGAGGCTATCTTAGTCGCAGTTGCGATATTGAGCTTTATATATTTTATGGATGTAATATTCAATCTTTATCTGGTTTTAAGAAGTCTGCATCTGTCTTATGAAATTAACCTGGAAGAAAAAGAACTTGAAAGTCAGGTTTCCTCACATCTTCCCGTATATTCAATACTTTGTCCATTGTATAGAGAGGCAGACGTTGTGTCTCAATTTTTAGAAGCCGTTGCAAAACTTGATTGGCCCAAAGAAAAACTGGATGTGATGCTGCTTTTGGAGGAAGATGACAAAGAAACTATTGAAGTTGTTTCAAAGATGAAGCTTCCTTTTTACGTTAGATCAATTGTTGTTCCCAATTCTCATCCAAAAACCAAACCCAAGGCATGTAATTATGGTTTGGGAAAAGCCAGGGGAGAATATTTGGTTGTTTACGACGCGGAAGATATTCCTGATCCGCTTCAGCTCAAAAAAGCGTATTTTGGATTTGGAAAAGCGGGAAAAGACGTCATTTGTCTTCAGGCAAAGCTGAATTACTACAATCCGGACCATAACTTCATCACCCGTTTTTTTACTGCGGAATATTCTTTGTGGTTTGACATTACTCTTACCGGGCTTCAGTCAATTAATACAACGATTCCATTGGGCGGTACAAGTAATCACTTTAGGACTTCCGACCTTAAGAAATTGCAGGGTTGGGATCCGTTCAATGTTACTGAGGACGCGGATTTGGGTGTGAGGCTGTTTAAAAGAGGGTACAAAACAGCAATTATTAACTCAACAACTCTTGAGGAAGCAAACAGCCGTTTTGGAAATTGGCTCAGGCAGCGTTCCCGCTGGCTTAAAGGCTACATGCAGACCTATTTCGTCCATACGCGGGAGCTTTTCAAATCCGCAAAAGATTTAGGAATTCATGCGCTTATTTTCCATTTGGTAATTGGAGGAAAAATAGCTTTTATTCTCATCAATCCGATTTTGTGGGTAGCGACAATTTCGTACTTTGCGCTTTATGCTTATGTTGGCGAGGCGATCGAAGCACTATACCCGACACCTGTTTTTTACATGGCTGTAACTTCTCTTGTTTTTGGTAATTTTTTATTTTTGTATTACTACATGGTTGGTTGCGCTAAGAGGAATCAATGGCATCTTGTCAAATACGTTCTTTTAGTTCCTTTTTATTGGTTGATGATTAGTATAGCAGGAGCTATAGCATTGTATCAGCTGATATTCAGGCCTCATTATTGGGAAAAAACTGTTCATGGTTTTCATCTACAGAAGGCCAAGACCAGCCTGGCTGAAATTACCGTTGCCACACTTGAGAGGGAACAGCAAATACTGCCTATCCCAGTCTATAGAAGGTTTGCTAATCTTATTCTTTCAAAGAAAGCTTATATAGGCGGAGCGTCTTTGATAGTTGCTTCCGTTGTTGCGAATTTTTTGAATTTTGCTTTCAACGCCTACCTGGGGCGCGTTCTTGATCTTGCCAATTTTGGACTGGTGAGTCTTGTTTCGTCATTTCTTTACTTTACACAAATTCCGTATTCGGCTATTGGATCAACAGTCAACTACAGGAGCGGATTTCTAGAAGGCCGTTTTGGAACCCAAGATGCTCAAGCATTTTGGGCGTGGGTTAGAAAAAGATCTTTGTATATTTCGATTGTATTTTTGGGAGCCTGGATTGCTGCCGCGCCGTTTTTGATGAATTATTTTCTTGCTAACAGCATGCTTCCATTCCTTATGTTTGCTCCTGTTTGGGTTTTTGGGATGATTGCCGCTGTTGACAGAGGATATATTGCGGGAAAACTTTTATTTGGATATTTGGCGGTTGTGTCTCTTGTTGAGCCGATAACAAAGCTTTTGGTAGTCTATATTTTTGAGGAAACACAACTTTTGGTATTTGCTTATACCGCGATTCCGATTGCTATTTTTATTTCTTTTCTTTCAAGCGCAATTCTTGCCAATGTCGGAAAGAGCCGATTAAAGAAGGAGATAATGGAGGCTCACGTATTGTTTCCCAAAAAATTTTTTGTCGCCTCTTTGCTTTCAGGGCTTTCAACCATTACATTCTTAAGCCTTGATATTATTTTGGCAAAGCACTATTTATCTCCCGAGGATGCCGGGCGTTATGCGCTTGTCTCTTTGGTTGGAAAGATGGTCTATTTCTTAGGCAGCCTTGCATCGCAGTTTGTCATGCCACTTGTTTCTTTCAACGAAGGGGCGATGAAAAACTCGGGAAAAACTTTCTTTAAGATTTTAGGTTCAACCTATTTCCTGACATTTATTGGATTTGTTGCCTTTGGAGTGCTCGGTTTTGTGACAGTTCCAATACTTTTTGGAGAAAAGGCAAATTCTATTGTTTCTTATCTTCCTTTATTTACCTTTGCTTTCGTGCTCTTTTCACTCTCCAGAGTATTTGTCAGCTACTATCAGGCTAAAAAAGTCTATACTTTTTCAGTTATCACCTTTTTACTGGCAATCGTTCAGATATCGTTAATATCTTTGGATCATCGAAACATTCAATCGTTGGTTAACGCAATGGCAATAACGGGAATGCTAAACTTGTCGTTTGTTATACTCCTTCACGTTTTTGTAGCCCAGGTTAGAGTATTTGAAAATTTTGCCAACGATTTGCTAAGTCTTGTTTTTGAGAAAGCAGAAAGGCAGAGGATCGGGGAAAACAGATTAAGAATTCTTATATTTAACTGGAGAGATACCCGTCATATCTGGGCCGGAGGAGCTGAGGGCTATATTCATGAACTCTCGAAAAGATGGGTAAAAGAGGGCAATCGTGTGACTATTTTTTGCGGCAACGATGCCCACAGTCCCAGAAATCAAGTCATAGACGGTATACAGATTGTGCGGCGGGGAGGACAATATATGGTTTACTTCTGGGCGTTTTTGTACTATATGCTTAGATTCAGAGGAAAATATGATGTAATTATAGATTCGGAGAACGGAATACCCTTCTTCACCCCTCTTTACGCAAAAATTCCGGTCTTCTTGCTTATTCACCACGTGCATCAGGAAGTTTTTAGGAAACATTTAGTTTTTCCATTGTCGTTTATAGCCAGATTTATGGAAGCGCGACTTATGCCTTTGGTCTATAAAAACAACACCATAATTACGGTATCAGAATCCTCAAAAAAAGAAATAGAAAATTTGGGACTTGCAAAATCCGGGAATATTGAAGTGTTGCATCCTGGAATAGAAGATTCTAAGTTCTATAAATCTCAAAAAACTAATTATCCATCTTTTCTTTATTTGGGCAGACTCAAGCCGTATAAAAATATTGACATTGCAATTCGGGCGTTTGCAGAAGTTGTGAGAAATCAGCCCTCCGCTGAGCTTTCTATCGTTGGAGAGGGAGAAATGATGGACAGGTTGGCTGGGCTGGCCGCAAGACTAAAAGTGGCTGACAAAGTTATATTTTATGGAAAAATTTCAGACTCTGACAAGGCGCTGCTTCTATCACAGGCTTGGGTTGTTCTTCAGCCGTCTCTTCTTGAGGGATGGGGAATTACGGTTATTGAGGCGAATGCTTCAGGAACGCCGGTTATAGCCTCCAATGTCTCGGGGCTTCGCGATTCTATAGTCAACAATCAGACAGGAGTGTTAGTTCCACCAAGAAACATCGAGGCGTTTGCTGGCGCGATGAGGGATTTTATAATGTCCAAAAAATATAGAGAAGAAATGTCAAAAGGGGCTTATTTATGGTCCAAAAATTTCAGCTGGGATAAAAGCGCCGGGAATTTTTACCACATCTTGGAAAATGGATTGAGAAAGAGTTATCTTTATAATGCAATCGGCAAAATTGCGTTTGTTAAAAAATCAACAAAATAAATATGAAAAAATTAATTAAAGCCGTAAGGTACTCAAAACACTTATTCTTTTCGAGATTTCATCATATGGGATCCATGGTTTCTTTTGAAAGGAATATAAAAGTTGAAAATTCCAAATTGATTCATTTGGGCGATAAAGTCAATATAGACGAAGATTGTTCTCTTGCTGTATTTGAGCGCTACCGGAACGATTCATTTTCTCATGACAAGCCTGTAATTCAAATTGGAGACAACGTGGGATTGGGCAAAGGTACAATAGTTTATGCTATCAAAGGAGTTAATATAAAAAAAGACGTAATGATAGGACCGTATTGCTTTATCGGAGATTACGATCATCAGTATTTGGAAGTTAACAAGCCGATTGTAAATCAGCCTCTGACAAATGCGGATCCGATTATAATAGATGAGGGTTCGTGGGTTGGCGCGCATGTAACAATATCATCAGGAGTTAGGATTGGGAAAAACTCAGTAATCGGTGCCAACAGCGTGGTTACAAAAGATATTCCGGATTACTCCGTGGCAGTCGGAGTACCTGCAAGAGTGATTAAAAAATACGACCACAGATCTAGAACATGGAAAAGAACTAGGAATTAATTATATGAAAACAATAAAAAAAGTTTTATTTATTTATACAAAAAGATTTATTCTTAGTACTATATATTCACTGTCAAGAATAATTGGAATAGATAATAACGCGGTAAGTGTTATTTGCTACCATGGTATTGAGGAGGCTGGAAATTTTTATTCGGTAACCACTAATGATTTTGAGAAGCAGATCCAGAAACTGTTAAAAACTTCTAGATTCATTAGCGCTGATCAGGCGCTTATGGCTTTTGAAGGAAAAAAGACTGAAGGATCTTCGATTGTTTTGACAATCGATGACGGTTACGCAAGCGTTATGGATATTTTGCCGTTGACAAGAAAACACAGTATTCCGGTACTTTTGTTTGTTCTTTCGAATCCAAAAAATGCAAACAGAAAAGAATTAGACCATAGAGGCAAGCTTTTGAGTTGGGATCAAATAAAATATCTTCATTCGCAGGGGGTTTCTATCGGGTGTCATAGCGCGACCCACGCAAATTTCAATAAATTAAGTAGAATTGAATTAGAACAAGAAATTGTAGACTCGAAAAAAATTTTGGAAAAGCGTCTTGGTTTTCCAATCAAGTTTTTTGCTTATCCAAAAGGAATTTACAACAAGTCCGCAATTGAACTGGTGAAGAAAGCCGGTTATGAAGCTGCTTTTTCAGTTGACTTGGGATCTTTGAGTAAAGAATTTGGACGATTTTCGATTCCCCGTACTGTAATAAACAAAACTCATTCATTATCTGAGTTTCCATCTCTTTATTCATCAACTACCCATTTTTTACGAAAAATTTTAAATAACTTTGACATTTGGAAAGTATTTATTTCAGAAAAAGTTTAGATATATGAAAAAATATAAAAATACATTAACAATTGGTATCCCGGCATACAACGAGGTAAAAAATATCGGCTCACTTCTTAGGAGCGTCGAGTCTCAAACAATTTCCTCTGCGAAAATCGAAAGGGTGATTGTTTATTCAGACGCAAGTACCGACGGTACATTGGAAGTTGTGAATAAAACAAAAATAGCTAATCTTGAAATAATTTCGGGAAAAAAACGCATGGGGAAATCATATGCCATGAACGAAATTATAGGGAAGACAAAATCGGATATTTTAGTACTTCTTGATGCGGACATTTTAATTAGAGATCAACATATGATTGAGAAATTAATAGAACCAATCTTAAAACAAGACGCGGACCTAGCTTCCGCGAGAGTAAAAGAGTATTGGGCCAAAAGTAAATTTGAAGAAATTCTTAAAATAAGCATGAATTTGAAGAAAGAAATTTTTGAGTCAATCAATAGCGGCAACAATATTTATACATGTCATGGAAGAGCAAGAGCAATGTCAAAAAGATTATATAAATCTATTAGGTTTAAAAAGAACGTGGTCGCCGAGGATGCGTATGCGTATCTTTATACTGTTTATAACCATTTCAAATATGTGTTTTCTCGGAAAGCAAATGTTCATTACCGTTTGCCGGGAACTTTTAAAGATCATCAAAAACAAAGCGTTAGGTTTATTCAGTCTTATAAACAGCTTGTCGGTGAATTTGGAAAAAGTTTTATTTCAAAAGAAACAAATCTTCCAAAACACATAGCTATCCCTTATGTTTTCAAATACTTTTTAAGATACCCATTTACATTGACATTGTACCTTGGAGTTCTAATATTTATGAAAATTAGATCTGTTTTTGTCAACGAAATGAGGGGCACATGGGTTATCGCGGAAAGCACAAAGGAAGGATTTAGAAAATAATATGAAGATTTGTTATTTTGGAACTTACGACAAGACTTATACATCCAACAAAATGATTCTCCAGGGGTTGGCGGAGAATAATATTCCTATTGTTGAAATTAATGCCCATATAAAAGTAACCAAGCTTACAACCAAAGATGAGATGTCTTGGTTTCAAATTGCGAGTAGAATTTTAAGAAAATACAAAATTTTTACAGAAATTATAAAAAACTTTTCTATATTTAAAAAAACAGATGTAATATACGTTGGCTACCCAGGACATGTAGATGTATTTTTAGCTTACATATTGGCAAAGATATTCGGAAAAAAGCTCGTGTTTAACCCTCTGCTTATAGTTTATATTGGTTTTACCTTCGAACAAGGGATACTTAAAAAAGGTTCAATGCTAGGAAAAACAATCAAATTGGCAGAGTCTATTGTCTATAAAATGTGCGATTTGGTTTTTGCCGACACACCATATCAGAAAGAATTTTTGATGAAAGATTTTGGAATACCAGAGAAAAAACTTCGGGTGCTTCCAATTGGCGCGGATAACAAGGGATATGCCTATTCGCCTTATAAAAATATGGATAAAAAAATTAACGTTGTTTATTACGGACTATACAGCCCTATTCATGGGGTTGAATATATTATTGAAGCGGCAAGAATACTAAGGGAGGATAAAGATATTAATTTTACTTTTATTGGAAACGGTAATACCTTTGAGGCAAATTACAAGAGAGCAAAGGATTTAAAACTTCCAAATGTAGTTTTTTACCATAATACTCCGGAAAACGAGCATTTGAAAATTATGCAGACCGCGGATATATTCTTAGGTTTTTTACAAAAACACCCGACAGTTGACAGAGTGATTCCAAACAAAGTTTATCAAGGTTTGGCTCTTGGCAGGGTTGTTTTGACAGCTGATTCTCCAGTGGCAAGAAGCATATTTACACACAAAAAAAACATGTATTTGGTAAAACCTGCAGATCCGAAAGAATTGGTAAAATCAATAATTGAGCTAAAAGATAGTCCGAAGCTCAGAAGTGAAATAGCGATGAATGGATACAAATTGTACCAGGAAAAATTTAATCCAAAAGCAGTCGGAAAACAATTAGTATCTTATATAAAGGAGATTTTATAAATATGAAAAATAAAAAACTCACCGTTTCCGTTGGAACATCGGCCTATAACGAAGAGCAGAATATTGCAAACATGCTTAGATCAGTTATTTCACAGAAAGAGAAAACAATCAAAATCGCGGAAATTATCGTTATTTCCGACGGAAGCAAGGATAATACGGTCGCTCTTGCAAAAAGCGTGAAAGACAATCGGATAAAAATTATCGATGACGGGAGGCGAATGGGCAAAGCGGCAAGAGTTGGAGAGCTTCTAAAAAGGTTCAGCGGAGATGTTTTGGTTGTTCTCGATTCCGACATGATTATGAAAGGCAAAAAAACAATTGAAAACATGGTAAAAAAGTTTATTGAAGACAGGAAAACTGCCTTGGTCTGCGGAAACGCACAGCCAATTCCTGCCCGAAGTTTTCTGGAGTCTGCCATAAATAACTATATTTACGCGAGAAATTATTTTTATAAACAATTCAATTTTGGAAATACTGCATACAGCGCCCACGGTTTTCTTGCCTATTCAAAAGCGTTTGCCCAGACTCTAACTATTCCTAGTGGAGTTCTCAATGATGATGCTTATAGTTATTTTATGTGCATGTCTAAAGGATACAAACACTATTTTGCAAAAAATGCAGTTGTTATGTATAGGTCTCCAAGTTCTATAAAAGATCATATTCATCAGTCTATTCGCCACCTTGCCGGTGGAGATCAACTCTGTGAATATTTTGGAAAAGAAGTAGTAGATATGGGATTTTATGTCCCTAAAGAAATAAACTTAAGACTCCTTATTTATCAGTCGGTAAAAAATCCGCTTGGATACGCGTTTGTAAAACTGCTTAATTTTTACTGCAAATTGAGAAGCAAAGCTCTATATAGAAAACTCGATATTAGATGGGCGACGATAAAATCGTCAAAAATGTCGATATTATGAGCACATTAAAAAAACCAACAATTTTAAACATTTCTATAGGTATGATAATTTATATTTTCAAAAGTCAAGTTTGGAAGTGGAAGATTGATGTTCCAGAGAAGATAGGAAAATACAAATTGGCAAGAGAGGTAAAAAAGGAAAATCCGTATATGTATTATGGGATTGGAGTATATAAGTATAATAAAAAAGATTTTTTTATAAAAACCTGGACAGGAAGATTAAAGGATTACAGGTATTATGATTTGGTTAATGAATATATTTTAAATAAATTACTGCATAGAATGCTTGTTGATCGAAAAATATATATACCAGAAATTATTGCCTGTAAAAAAACAAATAGCTCTCTATCAATAGTGTACGAATTTGTCAAAGGTAAGTCTTTAACTAATTATCCTGTTGGTAATCAAGCTGAGATAATCTCTAAAATATTGAATGCATATATAGATATATCAAGCTCATTGACAAAAAAGGAGGCAACAAAATTTCCCAAAAGAGATATGTTTTATTACATATTCTTTTTTCCATTTATCGTCATTCTTACTATAGCATCAAACATAAAAAGTGCTCGAATAATTTTAAAAAGCTATACCGATTTTTTAATATCTATAAAAAAAGTAAGTTTTAAAAAATTACATATCGCGCATCGAGACATGTGTCTGGACAACATTATAGTAAAAGGATCAAAGATATATCTGCTTGATTATGGAAGAACGGTTTTAACTCTTCCCGGTTATGACATTACTTTTATAAATATCAGGTTAAAAAAAAGTTTATCAAAATTGATTACAAATGAGTTTAAAAACATGTCAGATAAATTCTTAACAAATTATATTCTGATTCATCTTAGTATGTCATTCGGAAGACCAAAGGGACATAGAAATATTTATTTACAAACCCTTTATGAAAAATATACATAATAATAAAAAGATAAGTGTTTCTGTTGGTATTGCTGCCTATAATTCTGAAAGAAACATTGCTCATATATTAACATCATTGCTTAAGCAAAAAACAGATAACTATGATTTTGAAAAAATAGTTATTCACTCAGATGCAAGCACTGATAGGACTGTAGATATTGTCAAAAAATTTGACAGTCAAAAAATAAAGATTATTAATAACAAAAACAGGAAAGGTTTCGCAGGATCCGTCAAGAAATTATTAGAAACAATTCAATCTGACATCATAGTTTTACTGAATGATGATATTGAAATCCGGGATGTGAGGTTAATTAGTAAATTAATAAACCCTTTTTTATATGAAAAAAATCTAGGTTTGGTTTGCGGAAACCCCCAACCGCTACCCCCGACAAATTTTATCGAACGTGCTGCGGTAGCAAGTTCTTATACTCATGACAGGATGAGAAAATACATAAAGAATGGAAATAGTAAATACTCCTCTGACGGCAAGATTATGGTCTTGAGTAGAGAATTGGTGAAGAAAATAAACTTTCCCACGGAGCTTAACGAGATGGGAAATGCAGACACATTTATATATTTGTCATGTATTGATAGTGGATTTAAATTCAGGTTTTTAGAAAATGCAGTTGTATTCTGTCGGATGCCCCAAAATATAAAGGATTTATCTAGGTGGCAAATTAGAAATAACTCAAACAGATTTATATTAAGAAAACGATTTAAAACATTAGTAGACAAGGAATATGCTAAGCCACCTTTGCTATTTTGGACTTGTATGATACCCGAAGTTTTCAAAAATCCAGCTGGATGCATATTTATTTTCTTCTTTAGTTTGTATGTAATCTATCAAGGAAAAAGATATGCGAAAAATTTTAATCCTACTTGGGATTTAATTGAAACGTCAAAAAGAATAAGCAAATATGACTAAATTAAAAGCAAATTATAAGAAGCAGGTGGATCCAGCTCACTACAATTTCAAAAGTTACGTGAATCTAGAGAGATGGATATCTTATCATGTTCAAGTTTGGGAAACTATTAGAATTTCTAAATTGTTAAAAAAGAAATCCATGAAGATTTTCTTGATAGGTTTAGGGGATGGGATAGTTAGTGATGTGTTAAAAAAAATTGGGACGAAGGTGATAACTATGGATATTGATTCTAATCTAAAACCAGATTATATTTGTGCTTTGCCTAAAATTGATATTCCACGCAAAGAGAAATTTGATTGTGTTATTTGTTGTGAGGTTCTAGAACATGTTAAGTATACCGATATGGAAAAAAGCCTAAAGAATATATCGAAAGTTTCAAAATATGCTATCATTTCTGTGCCTCATGTAAGCCTATCTTTGTCTTTATCGTTAAAATTTGTTTACTTTAAGGCACTTAAATACCTCTTTTCAGTAGATTTGGGTTTTCGTGAACACAAATTTAAAGGACAGCATTTTTGGGAGATAGGATACAAGGGTTATAGTTATGATCGGTTTAAAAAATCACTTCGTAAATCAAGACTCGAGTTGCTTGAAGATTTTAGGGTAAAAGATCACCCTTGGCACCATTTTTTTATTTTAAAAAGTAAAGGAAAATATGAATAAAAAAATAGACGTAACAGTAGCGGTATCTGCTTATAACGAAGAGAAGAATATAAAGGCATTTCTTCGTTCTGTTTTGATGCAAAAAGAAGAAGGGTTTAAATTGAATAAGATCCTTGTGGTCTCTGATGGATCAACAGACGACACTGTAAAAAAGGCCAGATCAATTAAATCTTCAAAACTTAGAGTTATTGATTTTAAAAAAAGAATTGGAAAATCATCCCGATTAAATCAAATATACAAATCTTTGGAAACTGATATTTTAGTCCAATCGGACGCAGATGTAGTATTTGCTCATGAATTTGTAATTCGCGACTTGATTAATCCTCTGATTAAAAACAAAAAGATCGGAATGTGCGGAGGTAATCCAACTCCAATAAAAGGTAAAACTTTTATCGAGAAGGCAGTAAATTGCACCACTGATGCATATCTTGAGTTTAGAGAAAAAATTAGAGGAGGAAATAACGTATTTTCTGCGGACGGAAGGATTTTGTCCTATAAAAAAGAACTGGTAAAGAAAATTACTATTCCCTCAGATATGATAGCAAATGATATGTTTACCTATTTTTCTTGTTTGGATTTAGGGTATCAATATGTGTTTGTTAAAACTGCTATAGTTAATTATAGATCTCCTAAGACATTAAAGGATCATATAAGGCAAAATACAAGATTTAGAGCTTCACCGATCAGAATGAAAAAGTATTTTCCAGGAAATCTTGTTGAAAAAGAAGTTTTTGTTCCAATGAGTTTGTTTTTATCATCGATGTTAAAACAGTTTATCAGGCATCCTATTTTGACTTTGTCAATTTTTATTATAAATAAATATTGTGCTTGGAGGGCAGCGATTGTTGAAAAGAGGCTTACAGCCAAATGGGATATGGCAAATACTACTAAATCATTTGACTAAAATTATGAAAAAGAATATATTTACATTAATTATTTTTATCATCTCAATAATTCTCTTGGGGTTTGTGGTGAAAGGAGATATTGGGACTCCGATTTATTACCAGAATGAAAAAGACAGTAGAGTAGGGGGGCCTTTTGAGTCTACCAATACCAATTCACGGTATTCATTGGTTGAGGCGATTGTTGAAAATAAATCGTTCTTTTTTACCGACGAGCAGGCAAAATTTTCCGCGCCCGATATAGTTCTTCACAACAGCAATTACTTTTCAATTTTTACACCCGGAGTCTCTTTTGTCGCCATACCGTTTTATATGCTTGGAAAAATATTTGATTTGCCCCAACTTTTTACGTTCTTCTCAACTCTTATTTTCGCGATTTTAAATATATATTTAGTTTTTAAGATAGGACAAAAACTTGGCGCCGGCAGGTACACGGCTATTATCGGAGGGCTTGTATTTATATTTGCGACAAATGCCCTTTCGTATTCTCTGACTCTTACCCAGCATCATGCAAGCACCACTCTAATTCTATTATCGGTTCTAAATGCGCTTTCTCAAAGAACATGGCTTAACAATCTGATGCTTGGGATTATATTTTCCGCAGCAATTCTTATGGATATTCCAAACGCGTTTATGATGCTGCCTGTTTTGATATACGTTGTCTTTAGGCATTTTAAGCTTGAGGATTTGGGTAAAAAGATAAAAATTGCGTTTGACGTGAGCAGTATGTTTATCTTGATTGGCATAATTCCTCTGATATTTTTGTTCGGCTGGTATAACTATTCATTGACCGGATCATACACCACTCTTGGTCAGATGATCGGTAGAACTGATTATGTAGAGGGAGGAAGATTTCAGCCACAGGAGAAAGTTGAGGAACCAGAAAGCCCGTATGATCGAAAGCATGTCTTTGACCCTAGAAGCCAGATGAACGGACTATATATACTTATCATAAGCAACGAGAGGGGAATTCTTTTTTATAGCCCTATTGTTGCTGTCGGATTGTTGGGTCTTTGGATTGCATCAAAAAAAAGAGAAACTTTATATGCCGTAATTCTTACATCCTCAGTTGCCATGATGTGTGTTGTTGTTTATTCAATGTTTGGAGATCCATGGGGAGGTTGGTCATACGGACCTAGGTATCTGATCCCTGCGGCAGCGCTGTTTTGCGGGGCAATTGGAGTAGCAATTGAAAAGTTAAACAAAAACCCCGTCTTTGTTTTTGTATTTGCTTCGCTTTTAATCTATAGCGTTTGGGTAAGTTCATTGGGGGCAATGACTACAAACTCTATTCCACCCAGAGTTGAAGCAATTAATCTTTCTAGTCCTATTCCTTATACATACCAGTACAATTTGAATTTTCTAGAAGATCAAAAATCAAGCTCGCTTATTTTTAATATTTTTTTCTATAAATATATCTCCCTTGGAGGATTTCTTATCGCATATATTTCTGCAATATCTATTTTGATTTCAGTGATATATGTTATGACATTGAGGAGCGAAAGAGATTAAAAATTATGAAATTCTCAAATTATATTTCTATAAGTTTAAATAAAATTACAGTTGAGAAAGCAAGCTACTTTTTGAACAAAAATGTCTTATATATAATTTTTGGCCTGCTTGTCTTTGTATCCGCATTTTATTTTTTGTTTTACTACTTCAACGGATTGGGCTTGGCGTACAATGACGCGAGGTCGCATTTGGATATTGGAAGGCGCGTTGTAGAGGGTTTGAAGCCCGGACTGGCACAGTTAGGATCCGTCTGGCTGCCTCTTCCCCATATTCTTATGGTCCCCAGCATTTGGAATGATTTTATGTGGCACAGTGGGCTTGCCGGAGCGCTTCAATCCATGATCGCTTTTGTAGCGACAGGGTTAATCATATATCTATTTTTGAGTAAAATCGGTGTTGGTTACTTAGGGAGGATTATTGGGGTATTGGTTTTTACCCTTAATCTGAACATATTATATCTTCAGTCAACCGCGATGACTGAGCTTTTGCTTCTTGCCACAATGCTTGCCGGAGCATATGAATTAATGCTCTGGTTTAGGGATGATAAGATGCTAAGCCTTATCAAATCTGCTTTTTGGATAATGCTCTCAACTCTTATTCGATACGACGGATGGTTCTTGCTTTTTGTAGCAGGGCTTCTAATTTTTCTAAAGACTCTTAAAAGCAGAGGTTATAAGACAGCTGAGGGAACGTTTGTATTTTTCGCGACTCTTGGGGGATTCGGGATAGTACTTTGGGTTTTATGGAACCAGCTTATTTTTAAAGATGCTTTGTATTTTATTTTTGGTCCTTATTCTGCCCGCGCGCAGCAGATTCAGCTGGAGGAAGCTGGAGTTTTGGCAACCAAAGGAGACATACTTTTGTCTCTAAAAATTTATTTTTACGCTCTGATGTATAATTCATACGCGTTCAATGTGGTTTTGGGCGTTATCGGAGCTGTAATATTTTGGTTTGACAGGAATATTAAAAACGGAATAAAAATAGCCTCGCTCGCGCTTTTTGCTCCATTTGTATTTAACATCTTGGCTCTCTATCTTGGGCACTCAGTATTATTTATCCAGGGTTTGTCAGGCAATACATGGTTTAACGCCCGCTATGGAATAATGATGATGCCCGCGCTTGCTATTTTTACAGGATATCTGGTGCATAAGCTTGTTGCATTCCGTTTGCCATTGATTGGAATATTTTTGTTTGGCATATTTTTTGCTTTCGCAAACACCGACGCTGTTACAATTGATGATGCACGGGTTGGATCATCTCAGAAAAATGTTACCGAGGTAAGCGGATGGCTTAATCAAAACGCGAAAGATGAAAAAGGATTTATTTTGATTTCAGCCGCATCCCATGACGCGATCATTTTCTCATCTGGACTTGCGATGAAAAGATTTATTCATGAGGGGACGGGGGCTTACTGGGAGTCGGCAACAGTATTTCCGGATCGTTGGGCGAGGTGGATCGTAATGCGCACACATGATATGAATGACTTGACTTTCAGGCTGGTGTCGCAGACAGAGGCTTATAAAAGCGGTTATTACGTTCTGGTTGACAGTTATCCGTTCGCTGATATTTACCAGCTCAAGGATGAGCATTTGGGAGATTTAAACACCGAACCAATATTGCTAAATTCAAAACTATAGGGTATAATAAACATATATAATTATGTACGATACAATCTTGAAACAGCTTGAAAGAAGACAGAAGCCTCTTGATGTAATTTTGGTGGGTATGGGGTTTATGGGGTTTGGTTTTCTTTCTTATACCAAATCTATTCGGGGTATTCGTGTGCCGTTGGTAATCTCACGAAGAGTGAATGATACATCAAAACTTCTTCAAAAGCAGGGGTTTAACGTGGCGATTGAAAACAACTTAGGAAAAATCAAAAATTATGCCGACAAAGGCTGTGTTTGTGTATCAGACGACTTGAGTCTTATTAGAAAGTTTGAGAATGCTATTGTGTTTGAGGCCACAGGATCTGTTTCGTATGGCGCAGAAGTAGCGGTCGAGACTATAAAAGCCGGCAAGCATCTGGTGACGATGAATCCCGAACTTCAAGCAACAATAGGAACCAAACTCAAGGAATTGGCTGATGCAAAAAACGTGATTATAACGGATGTTGTAGGGGATCAGCCCGGCAGCATAGCCAATCTTATTGCCAAAGCAAGGCTTATGGGGTTTAAGGTAAGAATGGCCGGAAACATGAAAAGATATCTTGATGTCCACGCGACCCAGGAAAAAATGGCTCCATGGGCCAAGGACAAGGGTCTTGCTGTAAGACAGACGACTTCTTTTACAGATGGAACAAAGCAATCAATAGAAATGAATCTTGTGGGAAACTATTTCGGCATGGGTGTTCTTAGGCGAGGAATGGTGGGTCCAGAGGTGTCAGACGTCAAAGAAGTGCTTGAGAAATTCGACTGGAATAAAATACCTCAGAATGGAGTTGTTGATTATGTAATTGGGAAAAAGCTTTTTCCCGGGGTATTTTTGGTTGCAGAGCACAAAGATCCGAATCAAAAGAAATACCTAAGATATTTGGGTTTGGGTGATGGTCCCAGATACGTTCTGTTCGAACCTTACCATCTCTGTCATTTGGAAGTGATTCAGACTATAGCTAAAGTAGCGTTATTTGGAGAAGAAACAATCAACAACAGCATTAGTCCTATTGCCAAAACTATTGCTATTGCCAAGAAGAATCTCTTGAAAGGTCAAAAGCTTGATGGAATCGGCGGAGATTGTGTTTATGGAATGATAGATAATATCGAAGACGCGAAAGATCTTCTTCCTGTTGGATTATCGCATGATGTTATTGTCAAGAGTGATCTAAAGAAAGATGCTCCGATTAAAATTTCCGATGTAATTCTTCCTCTGAATGGCGCTACACTTTTGTCTGGTCTTGCTAAATCCCATAAAAGGTCTTCTTTTCTTGGATTTTTATTTAGAGGTGCATGAAACTTCCATTTTTCTTTCTAGCCGACACCTGGTGGTTTGGGGCAACTTCAAGAATGCCTTTTTCTGTTTTTAAACTGCTTGTGAAGAAAAGGGTAAAACAGGGATTCTCAGCTGTTCAGATAGTCATTGGTATTCCGCCGGAGACAGAAGTTCGCGGTTTTGCTTTTAGAAAGGATTGGAGTTTGGATAAAAAATACTTCGAAGAAGCTGACAAAAAAATAAAATATCTGGTAGACAATGGTCTCGCGCCTGTGATATATGGGGGCTGGGGACATCATATAGATGTTTTGGGTGTTGAGAAAATAAAAAGTTTGTGGCGTGAAATTGTTGCGAGATACTCATCCTATCCGGTTATTTGGTGTTTGGCAGGGGAGATAGATATGCCTAATTCTCATCCTGTCATCCTGAGTACATTCGGCAAGCTCAGTACAGGCGCAGTGAAGGATCTCATGAGATTCTTCTCCTTCGGCAGGGCTCAGGATCAGAATGACAATTTAAGAAGTCGAATCAAAAAATGGAAAGAAGTTGGAGATTATATCCACAAGATCGATCCCTACAAAAGGCAAATTACGGCACATGTTCATAGAAGAACGACCGCGCTGGATCTTTTGGGAGGCAGGAAGTGGCTGTCTATCAATTCTATTCAGTCCGGGCACTCCAAAGATTCTGTAGCTTTTATGGTCAATTCAATTATTAATAACGACAATTCAAAAATGCCGATTATTAATATGGAGCCCTGGTACGAGGGGATTTTGGGAAATTTTGGCGAATACGAGCAGAGGTATGCTTTTTGGGTTTGTTTGTTGTCGGGGGCTAAAGGACACAGTTATGGAGCACACGGCATCTGGCAGATGTCAAAAAAAGGAGAAAATTTTATGGGGCATTGGGGAGATTCTTATTGGAAGAAATCTCTGAAGTTTAGAGGAGCAGAACAGCTGGGGCAATCCAAGAAGTTTTTGGAAAAATACGAATGGCGGAAGCTCACGGCTTGTTTTGAAAACATAAATCCTCACTGGACAGAAGGTAACTTTTATTATCCATTCGCAGCCAAAATAGAAGATAAGCATATTTTTATTTATGTACCAAAAGTTGGGGGTATTGGGGAGATTGGGGTGAAGGATCTTAAAAATACTACTTATAATGTTTCATTAATTTCTCCAGAATCACTAAAGACTATAAAAAGCTTTAAAATCAAGGGCAAAAACTGTATAATACCATTAGCAAAAACTCGAAACCTTGACCTGCTGCTTTTAGTTTCCAAACAATGAGCAAATATTTTTTTATACTAGGACTTTTAATTTTGTTTGTTACTTTTTTTGTTTTTCCTCCCAAACAGGCGGAAATTATAAGCCAGAAAGAAAAAAAGCACTCTTGGGAGGTGACTTCTATTGACACGATGAAGTATTCAAGAGACGTGGCCCGGGAGAAGTTGGGGGATCTGTCTTTTGACAGAGTAATTGAGGAGCAGATAAAGAATATTGCTGGTACCGGAGCGACTCACGTGGCAATCGGTACGCCGTATGACGCGGAATTTCTTCCATTTCTAAAACGTTGGGTAAGTTTTGCCAGAAAATATGAGCTGAAAGTATGGTTTCGCGGTAACTGGTCCGGCTGGGAAAGATGGTTTGGTTATGAGCGTATGGACAGAAAAGCGCATATAGAGCTGACTGAGAAATTTATTCTTGAAAACGCAGATTTATTTGTGGATGGTGATATTTTTTCATCCTGCAGTGAATGCGAAAACGGTGGGCCTGGCGATCCAAGGCACAACGGGGACGCGAAAGGACATAGGGAGTTTTTGATTGAAGAGTACAATGCGACAAAGAACGCTTTTGAAAAAATAGGTAAAAAAGTTGTTTCAAATTACTACTCGATGAACGGCGATGTCGCCAGTCTTATAATGGACAAAGAGACAACAAAAGCCTTGGGCGGAATAGTTGCGATAGATCATTATGTAGGAACTCCTGAGAAGTTAATCAGCGACATTAAATCATTCTCAGACAAAAGCGGGGGAAAAGTAGTCCTTGGTGAATTTGGCGCGCCTATTCCTGATATTCACGGAGATATGAGTGAAGAAGAACAAAGAGACTGGATAGAAAACCTGCTTAAGAATTTGTTTGAAATGGAAGAAGTGGTTGGACTAAATTATTGGACAAACACAGGATCATCAACAGAGCTTTGGGATAGCAGAGGAAACAAAAGAGCGGTTGCGGAAGTTTTAGAAAAATACTACAAAGAAAACCTACAACGACAATAATCCTGTAATACTAAAAAGCTTGACTTTTTCCCTCCAATATGATATCCTATAGCCTATTACTTAAGGTCTTATTTATATGTTAAGAAAAAGCGCTAAATTTGTTACAATTTTTTCTCTTCTTATCCTTTTGATCGCAAAGGTTAATATGTCTGATGTGTATGCTTTGAGTGTCCCCGAATTTCCTTCGTGTACAAATCCCACTGGTACTAATCTTAGAGTTCAGTACGATGACGGCGTTCATGGTTTGGTAGGAAGCACTGCCGAGTATAGAGGGAAAGACAGCGTTTATAATATAAATGGTAACTCCGACCAAATTTTGCAGTGTCTTTGTACCGACAAAGGTGAAGGAATTCAGACAAATTGGTGGAAAGTATCAAGCTTGAATAATTCTGAAATTCAAACCCTTAGAGATCAAGGATGGCACTATATCGCAAGCGGCGCTCTTTGGGGTCTTGATAGCGCTCCTTATATGGCATACAACAGCAGATATACCTGTAATGGCGAAGTGCAAGGAGTCGGCGGGCCGGAGGTACTGGGTTTGGCCGCGACAGGAGATAAAATTCAGCTTTACAGTATGATTGGAATTATAACAGGCGTTTCATTTTTACTCCTTGGTTTTCTGATGCTGCGGGCAAAAAAATAAACTAAAAGTCCTTGACTGAAATTGTCTTTTGTGATAAGCCTAAAGTAGAGGCTTTTTTGATGCTCGAGTTACTGCCCGCAAAATACCAGCATTTTTCTCCGCTATTTTTAAGAATAGGTCTTGCTTTTGTATTTTTATTTTTCGGGATTCAAAAACTGACCAATCCGGGACAAGCTACTTCGGAAACTCAGCTGATAACAGGTTTTGAATTGGCAGATGCTGCGGCCGTCAACTTTTATTTGGGTTTGACAGAGATTGTTATCGCCGCATCTTTTGTGCTTGGGTTCAAGGTAAGGCTTTTTGCTTTTCTGTC
Source organism: Candidatus Levybacteria bacterium RIFCSPHIGHO2_01_FULL_38_26 (assembly GCA_001782075.1). Lineage (GTDB taxonomy): Bacteria > Patescibacteriota > Microgenomatia > Levybacterales > UBA12049 > 2-01-FULL-38-26. The sequence continues at coordinate 12,587 of MFNO01000021.1, read as the reverse complement.
TTTTTTTCTGGTTGTAACTTTCTTCATCTCGTTTCTTTCAAAATATGGGGTTTCTCTCAATCCTGACTTGTATCGAGATATAGGACTGATTGGTGCATCCGGCGCGCTTTTCTTACTGGGGTCTGGTCCAATAAGCATTGAGAAATTTTTCGCCAAACAAGAAACATCCATGAATAAATACCTGGGTTTGGTTTTGTTTGGAGTTGTCCTTTTGACAACAGGATTTGTATATCAGCAGTATTACAGACCGCAAAACATCGGAGGCTTTGAATCCACAGGAGAAGTAGTCGAGATACATATGAAGATATTGCAGGATCAATGGAAATGGGAGCCTGATACGATTCGAGTTAACCCGGGAGACAGGGTAGTACTGCATATCTTCAACGAGGACGCATATGACCATGGCTTTGCGATTGATGTTTTTGGAGTCAACAAAAGGCTTTTTCCAAAAAGCACAACTACAGTAGAATTTACACCTTCAATTCCTGGAAAATTTAATTTTTACTGTTCTGTTCCCTGCGGCCAAGGACATTACGATCAAATTGGCACGCTTATCGTAGGGGATGAAAGCGCGGGAGCGCCAAGTATTATTGCAAACAAAAATTTTGCGTGCGATGTGGCTAATAAATCAGTCAATTAGGTAAATTATGGATACAAAAATTCAACAAACACAAAAATTATACAGAGTTCAGGGAATGCACTGTGCTTCTTGTGCGGTTTTGATAAATACAGTTCTTGGTAAGCAAAAAGGAGTAGCGTCTGTCAATGCCAGTTTTGGTGCCGAGAAACTCTCGATCGCGTTTGATCCCGGCATAATTCCTGAGGACAAAATTAAAAGCTTGGGCAAATCTCTGGGATACTCATTCTTTGAAGAAGAATCAAAAACAGAGGATGAATTCAAAAGGGAGCGAGAATCGCATGTTAGAGATTTGAGAAATCGTACCATCATAAGTTTTATTCTTTCAAGCCCTATTATTATTTATTACATGGCGGTGCACATGCTCAATCTCAAGCATGTGCATGCGATTATGGTGGGGACAATGTTTGTCGATCTTAACTGGATATATCTTGTCATGACTATTCCCGTTCAGTTTTGGGTAGGATGGATATTCTACAGAAGCGCGTGGACTGCTTTTAAAGTAGGCTCAACGTCTATGGATACGCTTGTGGTTTTGGGTACAAGCGCAGCGTTTTTCTATAGCCTAATTGGTTTTCTTTTCTCAACAACGTATGGAAATCTTCAGACAATTTGGATCGGGCTTGACCATCCGTTTTGGGAGTCATCCGCGGCTCTTATGTCTTTTCTTATCATGGGTCGGTATTTGGAAGCCTTATCCCGTGGAAAAGTTTCAGAGGCTGTAAGCAAGCTTCTCCAGCTTGCTCCGCAAAAGGCAATACTGCTTGATAAAAATGGCCAGGAGCGGGAAATTTTGGCAAGCGATCTTAAAAAAGATGATGTTTTTGTGGTAAAGCCAGGGACAAAGATTCCATCAGACGGAGTTATTGTAAGCGGAGAGTCGGCGATTGATGAGAAGATTGTTACGGGAGAATCAATGCCTGTGAACAAAAAAGTAAATGACGAGGTGATAGGAGGTACTGTAAATTCTTACGGATTACTTCATTGCAGGGCAACAAAAGTGGGAAACGAAACTCTTCTTCATCAGATTGTTCGGATGGTCAGAGAAGCTCAGGCAACAAGAGCTCCTCTTCAGCGTGTGGCTGATTGGATTTCTGAGCGTTTTGTCCCAACTGTAATAATCCTAGCGCTTATTTCTTTTAATTACTGGCTTTTTATAAAAGGCAATGATTTTACTTCGTCTCTTCTATTTATGGTGGCGACCCTTATTATTTCCTGTCCTTGCGCTTTGGGCTTGGCTACTCCGATTGCCACAATGGTTGGGACAGCCAAGGCGGCTGAGGGCGGGATTTTGATAAAAGGCGGAGAAGCTCTTGAAAAAGCTCACAAAATTACAGCGGTTGCTTTTGATAAAACAGGGACATTGACAAAAGGCGAACCGGCAGTTACAGATATTGTTACGTTTGGAGGATTTGATAAGAAAGAACTTCTCAAACTTGCGGCTTCGGCAGAGAGGGGATCCGAGCATCCGTTGGCACAAGCTGTTGTCAAAAAGGCAAAAGCGGAAAATCTGGAGGTTATCGAGCCAAAAAATTTCAAAACTATATCAGGGATGGGGGTTTCGTCAGAATATAAAGGAAAAGTAGTTATGATCGGAAACCAATTGTTTATGGAAAAAGAAGGTATTAAGGTTGACGAGGCGGCAAGTGAAGTAGGGAGGCTGAGGAATGAAGCAAAGACTGTTGTTTACGTCGCTTATGATAAAAAAGTTGTTGGGTGCATCGCTCTTGCGGATACGCTTAAAGAATATTCTGTAGCAGCTATCCAGGCTCTAAAAAAAAGAGGAAAAGAAATAATTATGATTACAGGCGATAACGAGCAGACTGCTTTGGCAATCGGGAAGCAGCTGGGTATAGACAAGGTTTATGCCAATGTATTGCCGGAGAAAAAAGAGGAGTTGATAGAGTCTATCAAGAAGGAAGGAAAAGTTGTGGCGTTTGTCGGAGACGGCATAAATGATTCTCCTGCTTTGGCAAAATCTGATCTTGGTATCGCTGTTGGCTCCGGAACAGATGTTGCGATAGAGACAGGAGAAATTATTCTTGTTAGGGATGATCTTCGGGACGTTGTCACGGCAATTGATCTTTCTAAAAAAACGATTTATAAGATTTGGCAAAACTTTTTCTGGGCATTTGTCTACAATACAGTCGCAATTCCGGTAGCGGCAGGTCTGCATCTTGTGTTTACCAGACACGGAGGTGTTCCGGCTGACTGGGTTGTTTCTTTGGCAGGTATTTTTGAATTTATTCCGGCTGTAGGGCATGGGGTTTCTTCTGTTTGGATAAATTTGTCCCAATCTGCTCTGCGGCCTGAGATTGCCGGCTTTGCCATGGCATTTTCGTCTGTATCTGTTGTTTTGAATTCATTGCTTTTACGGTTATATAAAAAGCCCAAATTTCAATAATGAAAAAGTTTTGATATAATCACCGTGTATGGAACAGGTAAGCGAGATTCAAGAACCACAAATAATGCCCCGCGAGGTGTTTGATCACTTCGTTAAAGCTAGGGTTAATACGTTTGCTTCGGGAAAAAAACCAATTTCCGGATTAAACGTTATGGGATTTGAAGGATATAGATACCCAGATAAAAATAATGAAGGAGCAACTTTTTTGTATGAGGATAATTTTCAAGTCAGTGAGGATAGAAAATCAGCTCATTTCGCTGGTTATGAGGTAAATAAGGATATTGCCAGCGGCAGGGCTAATACTCTTTATTTGTATGGAGGGGGACCGACTAAGGAAGGCATTGATGTTGGAGATAAAATTGTTAACAATGCTCTTATTCTATTTTTAGCAGAGCATGCCAACGAAGTTCGTTTCGGAAAGAATGTAAGATTTGAACACAAAGATCCAAGCGGTAATATATGGGTTTATGAAGGAAAGGGAGAGAGAAAAGATCATGGCTGGGGAGATGAGGAGAAGCTTACCCGCAATGGAGTGCCAATGCATACATTTGAAGGAAAAGGCCACGTTTTTAGCAAAGGGTTCTAGTAAAGCTGCCAAGAAGTAATTTTATGACTAATGAAAAAATCTTGTTTCGAGTTGCAGTATATCTTTTACTAATAAAAAATGACAAAATATTACTTTTAAGAAGATTTAATACTGGTTGGAAAGACGGGAAATATACTTTGGTTTCAGGGCATCTTGAAGGCAACGAAGCTATTAAGCAAGCTATGATGCGGGAGGCAAAAGAGGAGTCGGGGATAAGTTTGAATGCAAAAGATTTGAATGTGATTCATATAATGCATAGAAAATCAAATGACAATTTTGAGTATATTGATTTTTTCCTGACCTCCAATAAATGGAAAGGTCAACCAAGGATTACAGAATCTGATAAATGCGATGATATGAACTGGTTTCCTCTTAAAAACCTTCCTAAAAACACTTTGCCGCATATAAAACAAGGAATAGAAGACTATTTCAAAGAGGTTTGGTTCTCGGAGTTTGGAAGTCCCGATGTGTGAATCTATATCACAGCCGATGTGAACAGATAGATACCAACGACATGAAAACTATTAACAAGCGTAAAACAATAACCATTTGCTCCAGTGTGGCTTTTTATAAAGATATTGTTGAGATAAGCAAAAGGCTTAGAAAATTAGGTTTTAAAGTTTTGGTACCAAGCACTGTTTTCAAAATGGAAAAAGAAGGCAATTTTGATGTTGAAAAGCACAAAACATGGTTTAGGAACAAAAATGATTACAAGAAGAAAACCAGACTCATCAATGAGCATTTTAAGAAAGTAATTAAGGCAGACGCAATTCTTGTTATAAACAAAGAGAAAAAAGGAATACAAGGATATATTGGCGGCAATACTTTGATGGAAATGAGTCTGGCATATTATTTTAAAAAGAAAATTTTTATATGGAATGATGTAGGAAGCGATTTAACAATAGAGGAAGAAATAAGAGGTCTTAATCCAATCTTTATAAATCAAAATTTATCGAGATTAAAACCTTAGCAGGGCAGTTCATTTTTGAGGCTTGACAAGGGGAATAAAAGAGTCCTACTATAATTGTATATGCCTACAGTAAAAAAAGTTCCGCTTGCCATTGAGGGGATGCATTGCAACTCTTGTGCGTCAGGGATACAGATGGTTTTGCAAAGCACAGAAGGCGTAGTGAATGCATCTGCTGATTATGGTTCCAAGAAAGGTGAAGTTGAGTTCGATGAGGAGAAGACGAATTTGGACAATGTTATTAAGGCAATCGAACAGTTGGGATACAAAGCGACACCAAGCGGATCTTGATATATGAAAAATGTTTTTTATGTTGGTACTGTTTATGCACACGAGTCAGATATTCCTCATGAAGAATCGGTTCCCACAATAAGTCCGATGTTTTTAATTTGGGTGGTTTTGGGACTTGGAATTGCAGGTTTTCTTCTTTGGAAATTTGTTCTCCATGGTCATAAATCCTCCCCGCCTACCCAATCTACATCAGAAAAATCACCGCCTGTACAAGAGAAGAATGTCTCCGAAACCAGCAAGAGTGAAGCTCCTTCTCAAAGTAAATAAGCCGAACTATTAGAATATGGATGAAAAAACTGCTCAAGTTTCAGAACAGCTACCTGTAGAGACTCCAAAAAGACGGCCGCCATTATTGTTTTTACTTTTACTTTTTTGTTTAATCGGGATATTTATTTACGGGCTTCGGTTTGTATTTTCTTTGGGAAGCGGTGAAGTAGGGTCAGTTCCGTTTCTTCTTTTTGACTATACTGTGGGACTGACTATGATTTTTCTTCCTTGCACTTTTCCTCTTGCGTTTGTAATAGTTCCCCTTGTGATGGGGAAGTCCTATGGAAAGGGAATTGGCATGGCTTTGGCTTTTGGGCTAGGTGTTACTATTACTCTTAGTTTTTATGGAGTATTGATCGGATTGTTTGGGCAGGCTCTTGGAATCAGTCAGGTCGAGACCGCAAAAAATATACTCTATGCGGTGGCAGGACTCTTGGCGATTTTGTTTGCATTGGGAGAGCTAAAGCTTATACGTTTCACTGCGCCTGTATATGGCGGGGCTGTTCCCGGTTTTATTACAAAGCAAAAGGATTTATCAAAGGCATTACTTCTTGGGCTTTTTTTGGGTAATGTTGGAGTTGGATGTCCAAATCCTCTTTTTAATGCCGTAATTATTCCGCAAATTATTGTTGAGGGCAGTGCGTTTCAGGGATGGCTTATTATGTTTGTTCAGGCGCTGGGACGTATTACACCGCTATTTATTCTGGCATTTCTCGCAATTTTGGGAATAAACGCGACAAAGTTCTTGGTGTCACACAAAGACACGGTTGCCCGATTTACAGCCTGGACTACTATTTATGTCGGTGGATTTCTGCTGACCCTTGGTCTTTTTGGTCATGATTGGTGGGTTATCTCGGGAATGCACACGCTTATTGAGTTTGTAACTCAGGAAAACTTTATCACAAATCTTCTCGGCAGCAAGATACAAGAGCTTGGACATACTCACGGGATTCCCACGGGAACAGGCTTGTTTGGCATTCCGATTGCGTGGGGTACTCCGTTTATTCTTTTTGTCTGGATTTTTCCGATGGTTTGGTACTGGCTGTACAAAAAAAAGATGCTTCTTACTCTGCCTGCCGAACAACAATCTTTTGAGAAAAGATATACGCGTCTTGTCGGGTGGTTTTTTGTAGTCGTGTCGCTTTGGCTAATCACTGTTTTTGGTTTTTATCTTCCGCATATGTTTGCCGATCATTGGTCGAAAATGGGACATGATGAGGAAACGCCAATGGAAAATAACATGACGGAAATGCAAGGAGAAGAAGAGCAAGACTTTCATGTTACTCTTTCAAGCACTCCTTCTGCAGTCCAAGCCGGAGAGCCATTTACGCTTGAAATTGCACTGCACGATAAAAATGGAAATCCAATTACAGACTTGCAAGTATCACACGAGAAGATTTTACATCTAATTCTAGTTAGCGAGGATCTTGAAGAATTTATGCATGTTCATCCGGAAGATTTTGAGGGTAATGTAATGACGCCAAAAGGTGAGTTTATTACTCCTTTTATTATTGAAAAAGCTGGCCGTTATAGAGTTTTGGTTGATGGATCAAGAAAAGGATTAGGAGAGGTATCAGATCTTGGGTGGTTAGAGGTTGGAATTGTGGAAGATAGTGTTGGAGAACCAGTTCTTGTTAAAATAGATCGTCGTTTGAATAGGGTATTTGAAGATTATGAAGTTTCATTAAACCTAAACCCAGAGAATCCTCCGAAGTCAGGAGAAAAAGCGCAGTTAAGCTACGTTATTAGAGATGTAACAACCGGCAATCCAGTTTTGGATTTAGAGCAATATCTTGGTGCAGACATGCACCTTGCTATTATGCCTCTTGATCTATCAACAATTCTTCATACACACGGAACATTATGGGTACCAAAGGCGCCACCAAATGCAGGCATAGCGTTTCCAGAAATTCAAGCGGATTACATCTTCCCTTATCCAGGGATCTGGAAAATATATGGACAGTTTCAGCACCAGGGACAGGTAATTAATACAGATTTCATGGTTGAGGTGGCGCCTGGTATAATGAATGTAATTGAACAGATGCCGCACGTGGATGACCATGGACATTAGAAATTTTGAAGATAGAAAATGGACATTCTTGACCTTGAATTCTCGACATCTTGAAAATTTTGATTTCAAGAATTCTAAGGATCAAAAGATCAAGTTCATGAACATCAAAATTTTCCAACTTCAAGAATATCAAATAAGATTATGGGAAATAACATAACAGTTCAACTAGTCTCAACTCCCGGATGCACGCACTGCGAAGAGGTGCGCAAGGTTTTGCATGAAGTAAAACCGCAATACCCTGGAATGGAGATAAAAGAATTGGATGCGACAAATCCGGATGGACTAGAACTTGTTACCAAGCATGGAATCTTGGCAAGCCCGGGAGTCATCATCAACAATGAGCTTTTCGCAACAGGAGGAATTAACAAAGGAGACCTAATAAAAAAATTGGATTCGCTCAAGGATTAAATGTATTCGTTTTGCTTGTTTTTACTTCCTCTGTTATAATATTTTCATGGCGCAGATTTTGGGATTGGCTATTCTCTCCTTTTTTATCACTGGAATTCTTCTTATTCCTTTTATCGACTTTTTATATAAAATCAAACTGCGTCGTCAGATTCAAGAGACAAGAGACATGTTTAACAAAAGGACGCCGGTTTTTGATAAGTTCAACAACTGGAAAGTCGGTACTCCATTTGGCGGGGGTATACTTATTATATTGGTCGTTAGCATTATTGCTTTGTGGGCATATGGTCTTTTAAATATAGAAGTCAAGCCATGGGAGGCATTTGCTATTTTCTTTACTTTCATAAGTTTTGGATTATTGGGTCTTTACGATGACGCCAAAAAAATTATTCGGGACAAAAGCAAAGCAGTATTTTTTGGGTTGAGGTTTAGACACAAGTTTATAATTCAGTGGATATTAGCCCTTATCATAGCCTCGGTTCTTTATTTTCAGTTGGGATATGATTTTATTTTTATCAAAGGTTTTGGATTGGCATTCTTAGGTTTTCTTTATATACCCTTTGCCGCATTTGTTATCGTTTCATTTGTAAATGCATTCAATATAGCCGATGGTTTGGATGGGCTTGCGTCCGGGCTTTTACTCATATGTCTGGTTGCTTTTTTGGCAATTACTTCTAATCAGTTGAATACAACACTTGGAATTTTCATTGCCGTTCTTATGGGAAGCATAACCGCGTTTTTATACTTTAATGTCTATAAAGCAAGAATTTGGTTGGGAGACGTAGGGGCACTGTCGCTTGGGGCAGCATTGGCAATAATAGGGTTGATGACCGGTAAGATAATTGCTCTTGCATTAATCGGCGGAGTTTTTATTTTGGAAATTGCTTCTTCTTTGATTCAGATTCTTGGCAAGAAATTTTTGGGAAAAAAAATTCTTCCTGTTGCGCCACTGCATTTATGGCTTTTGCGGCTTGGCTGGGATGAACCAAAGATTGTAATGAGGGCATGGCTTGCCGGATTTTTCTTTGCTGTTTTGGGTCTTTATTTTGCTTTCGTTGGATAAAACTGCCTTTGATGAAACGCGTAGACATTTCCCTTTTAGTTACTGTTGTACTGCTCACAATTTTTGGGCTTTTTATGATATATGATGTCTCCTCTTATGCCGCGTTTAGAGACTTTGGAGACAAGTATCATTATGCTCGCGACCAATTTTTTTGGGCGATCTTGGGTTTCTTAGGGCTATTTTTCTTTGCGAATTTTAATTATCACAAGCTTTACAATCTTTCCATCCCTATTCTCTTGGCAGCGATCCTACTTTTGGTTTTGGTTTTAATTCCTGGAATAGGAATAAAACTCCTTGGAGCAAGACGCTGGATAGATACCGGAATATTTGTCCTTCAGCCGGCTGAGTTTGTAAAACTTGCTATGGCGATTTATCTTTCCTCATGGTTTTCAACAAAAGAAAAAGGCAGATTTTTGGCATTCATTTTGCTTTTAGGGTTTGTATTTTTACTTGTGATGCTTCAGCCTGACATGGGGACCGCCGCGGTGATACTTTCTGAAGCTTTGGTAATATATTTTTTATCGGGAGGAAATATTTTTTATTTTGGTTTTTTAATTCCAGTATTGGCAGCTTTGGGATACGTACTTGTTAAAGTCGCTCCTTATAGATTGCAAAGATTACAAACATTTTTTAATGCGAGCGGAGATGTTGAAGCAACTTCGTATCACGTGAGGCAAATTCTCATTGCTTTTGGTTCAGGCGGGTTGTTTGGCGTGGGTCTTGGAAACAGTTTGCAAAAATACGCCTATCTGCCGGAAAGCACGACTGACTCAATATTTGCGATAATAGCAGAGGAGCTTGGTTTTGTAGGCGCGTCGTTTCTAATACTTTTTTTTGCCGTTGTAGCATGGAGGGGGTTTTACATAGCAATTAGTGCCCGAGATAATTTGGGAAAACTTATGGCAGGGGGAATTACCACTTTTTTGGCTGTTCAGACGATTATTAACTTATCGGCCCAAACGGTTCTTGTTCCGTTTACCGGTATTCCGCTTCCTTTTATATCATATGGAGGGTCTGCTCTAATTGTCGATTTGTGTGCTGTTGGAATTTTGTTAAATATTTCAAAACAGAGTTAAGCTTATGAAAATTGTAATAGTTGGAGGACATTTGTCACCTGCGCTTGCGGTTATTGATGCTTTGCCAAAAGACGCAGAAATATTAGTCATTGGCAGAAAATATACTTTTGAAGGAGATAGAGTAGAATCTTTAGAGTACAAAACAATTAAAGCTCTCAATATTACATATAAAGATATTACCAGCGGGAGACTGCAGAGAAGGTGGACCCGTCACACAATTCCTTCACTTTTTAAAATCCCGTATGGGTTTATCCAGTCAATATTTATCGTTAAGAATTTCAAACCAGATGTAGTTTTGAGTTTTGGCGGATACTTATCTCTTCCTATAGATTTATCAGCGATTATTTTAGGAATACCAGTGGTTATTCACGAGCAGACGCTTGAGGCCGGCCTTGCTAATAAAATTGTCTCGCATTTTGCCAGCAAAGTTTGTATTTCTTGGGATAGCTCGCGTAAGTTTTTTCCAAGACGCAAAACGGTTATTACAGGTAATCCAATACGAAAATTCAGAATTCCCTCCAATTCGGCGTTCAGAAAGATTTCTGAATTCAGAGTTGAGAATAAGGATAATTTGCCAATCATCTACATTACCGGTGGCAGTTCGGGGTCGCATTACATTAATACTCTGGTTGAGGGATGTATTAAAGAGCTGTTGGAAAAATTTATTGTTATCCATCAAACAGGCGACGCGCAAGAGTATAAAGACCATGAACGACTGAACAATCTTAGAGGATCTATATCTTTTGAATTACAGGAAAGATACTTCCTTATGAAGTTTGTTCTGCCCCAAGAGGTTGGTCCAATTTTAGAAAAGGCTGATTTGGTTATCGGACGATCGGGCATGAATACAGTAACAGAACTTATTTATTTTGGAAAACCAAGTCTTCTGATTCCCCTTCCTTATTCCCAAAATAATGAGCAGCTAAAGAATGCAAAGTTTTTGAAAGATAGAGGACTTGCCGAGATTTTACTCCAAGACGGCAGCGACAGAAAAGAGTTTCTGCGAACGGTTAATAATATGTTTGACAACATAGATAAATATAGAGCAAAATATAAATTGTCCGGGCAAAACCAAATTACAGAAGAGGCGGCAAAAAAAATAGCTGAAGTAGTCTACAATGAGGCGAACGTCGAAAAGAAACAGAAACGGTAAAAAAAAAGGATTTGTTATAATCCTTGTTCTTATTGTGTTTTTGTTATCCTCAGCGCTTCTGCTTTATTCAAGATTCTGGAAAGAGACCAGTGCGTTTATAAGTCCGCTTGCTTCAAGCAACCAAAACGCGGCAAAAACACTCGAGAAATTGCTCTTGGATTCTGAGATTGAATTCTCCTCTGTTGTCCTTCGTAATCCCTCTTCCTATATGGTAAAGCTTAAAGAAGATGGTGAGGCAATCCTGTCTATAAATAAAGATCTTAAAAATCAAATAGACTCTTTACAAGCAGTGTTAAAACAACTTACAATAGAAGGTAAACGGGTTGTTAGAATCGATTTTAGGTTTGAAAGGCCCACAATAGAGCTACGCGACTAAAGTGGAAGTTTTTTATGACTGGAAAAGTAGTTGTTGGTGTTGATATAGGCTCCGCAAAGATTGCGACCGTCGTGGCAAAGATTGACGATGAGATAAATGTTCTTGGTGTGTCTGAGGTAGTATCTGAGGGTATTAGAAAAGGTCAGATAGTCGATATCAAAAAGGCTGTCGATTCTATTACGACCTCTCTTGATTCTGCAGAGCGCATGGCTGGTTACTCAATTTCTAGAGTTGTTGCCTCAATTGGCGGAGGTCATATCGAATCGCAAAACTCACGCGGAGTCGTAGCTGTGGCTGCTCCTCATGGTGAGGTTAATCCTTCTGATCTGTCAAGGGTCATTGACGCCGCACGAGCAGTTTCTCTTCCTTCAACACGGGAGATAATTCATGTGCTTCCCCGAAACTATATAGTAGATGGGCAGGAAGGGATAAAAGATCCGATAGGGATGACCGGAGTAAGACTTGAGGTTGATACGCATATAATCTCTGCCAACGCAGTATCTTTGCGAAATCTTGAAAAAGCGCTTTCTCAAATAGGAGTGGACGTTGACGCGGTTGTTTTTAGCGGATACGCGAGCAGCCTTGCTGTTGTTACCGAGACAGAAAAAGAGCTGGGTGTGATAGTTGCAGACATAGGAGCAGGAACAACCGATATTTCTTTGTATTATGAGGGGTCGGTTGCCTACTCTTCTGTTTTGCCAATAGGAGCGAGGCATATCACAAACGATATAGCCATAGGGCTTAGGATTTCATTGGAGTCTGCGGAGAAAATAAAGTTGTTCTTGTCAAAACCAATCCAGGGGCGCGTAAAAATTGGCGTTTCAGAAGTTGAAAAGCATGCTAAAGACATGGATGAAATAGATCTTGGATATCTTGGGATTACAGAAGATATCAATAAAGTTTCAAGAAAAACACTTGTTGAGGGAATAATTAGGCCAAGACTAAATGAGATTTTTACTATGATTGGACTTGAGATAAAAAGAAGCGGGTTTGGAGGGCAAACTCCTTCAGGAATTGTTCTTACAGGAGGGGGGGCTCGAACTGTTGCTGCGGTTGAGTGTGCCAAAAGAACTCTTGGTATGCCTGTAAGAGTTGGCGTGCCTGTCAACATTAAAGGATTAATAGATGAGATTCAAAATCCATCTTTCGCGGCGGTTATCGGACTTATCGTTTATGGATCGACAATTGAAACTTCCTCAGCTTTGCCCTTTGGCATATCTATGCCCCAAATGCAGTTTTTGAGCTTCGGCAAAGTATTGCCAAGATTCCTCAAATTCCTCAAATCCTTTTT